>NZ_JBEEAC010000014.1:0-186864 GCF_040120695.1 Plantactinospora sp. B6F1
CCCGGGGGGGGGCCCCCACGCCGCGAAGAACGTGGTCAGGAACGAGCCAACCACCCGGGCACGGTCAGCCCCGACTCGTAGGCGAGGATCACCAACTGGGCCCGGTCCCGGACCCCGGTCTTCGTCAGAATCCGGCTGACATGCGTCTTGGCGGTGGCCGGGCTCAACACCAGCCGCGCCGCGATCTCGTCATTGGACAACCCGGCGGCGACCAGCGCCAACACCTCCCGCTCCCGCTCGGTGAGCGCCCGCAACCGCGGCCCCGGATCCGGATGCCGCACCCGAGCCGCGAACTCGGCGATCAGCCGGCGAGTGATCGACGGCGCGATCAGCGCGTCACCACGCGCCACCACCCGCACCCCGTGGATCAACTCCGCCGGCTCGGTGTCCTTGACCAGGAACCCGCTCGCGCCCGCCCGCAACGCACCGTAGACATAATCGTCCAGATCGAACGTGGTCAAGATGATCACCCGGACATCGGAACTCGCGACGATCTCCCCGGTCGCCGCCAGGCCGTCCAACCCGGGCATCCGGATGTCCATGAGTACGACATCCGGCCGCAACCGCCGGGCCAGCCGCACCGCCTCGGCACCCTCGGCGGCCTCACCGACCACCTCGAAGCCGTCCTCGCCCTCCAAAATGGACCTGAACCCGGCCCGGACCAGCGTCTGGTCGTCGGCGAGCAGCAACCGGATCACTCCGCGCCCCCCGACTCGCCCCGCCCGACCGACCCCGACCCGGGAACAGCCGGCACGCCCGACCGCAACCCCGCCGACACCGGACCCGACCGCGACGGCAGCCGGGCACAGACCCGGAACCCACCCCCCGGCCCGGGACCCGCGGTCAGCGAACCACCCAACGCCCGGGCCCGCTCACCCATCCCGAGAATCCCGTTACCCGGCACCCCCGGCACACCGCAACCGTCGTCCTCGACCTCCACCACCACACACCCACCATCGGACCGCACCCGCACCACCGCCACCCTCGCCCCCGCATGCCGGGTCACATTGGTGAGCGCCTCCTGAACGATCCGGTACGCCGCCAGATCGACCTCCGCAGGCAACACCCCGATCCCCGCCACCTCCGTACGGACCTCCACCCCGGACCGCCCGGCCGTCAACACCAGATCACCGAGGCGACCCAGCCCCGGCCCACCCTCCTGCCGCAGCACCCCCAACGCCGTACGCAACTCACCCAACATCTCCTTGCTCGCCTGCTTGACCGCGACCAGCGCCTCCGCGGACCGGACCGGATCCGGACGATGCAACGCCGCACTCGCCTGCACATTGATCAGCGAAAGATGGTGACCGAGCACGTCATGCAACTCCCGAGCGATCCGCAATCGCTCCTCGGTCGCCCGCCGCCGCGCCTCCTCCTCCCTACCCTGCTCCGCGGCCAGCACCCGGGCCCGCGCCTCCGCCAGATAGGCCCGACGATTCCGGGTGACACCGACGATCACCGCAACGAGCCAACCGGCGTGCAACAGCGTCGCCCCGTTCCCGCCACCGGCCGCCCGGCCGGAACCGTCCGCGACCGCGAAGGCGACCACCGAGGCCAGACCGAGGCCGATCGCCACCGCGAGATAACCCTCGTCGACAACGGTGTAGAGGGCCACGACGAACACCAGCATGATCGGACCGGGCCGGTGCAGCAACAACCCGTACCCGCCGACCGCGCACAACGCCAGCACACCCACCGGCACCGGATGCCGGCGACGGACGTACAGCGCAGCGGAGGAGACCAGCACCGCCAGCAGCGCCACCCACTCGGCGGGAGTGTCGACACCGGCGGACTGCACCACCAGACCGACCAACCCGACCACGGCGACGACCAACACCAGAACCGCATCCGCCGCCCGGCCGCGCCATCGCCACCTCGGCATACGCCACCTCGGCATGCGAGAAGCCTAGCCCTCGGCCCGGTTACCTCGCGTCTCGCACCTGGTACGCCCCGCCTCCAGCCCTCAGCGCCGCACCCCGCTAACCGGACCTACCCGACAACAGCCGGCCCAGCGACCGGTTCGTCCGGTTCGCCCGCACCGCCGCCCGCTCCTGATCGGCGGTGACCTCGATGTAGCCCTGACTCGTCGCCAGACTCGCGTGCCCCAGCAGCCGCATGATCTCCGGAGCGCTCGCCCCGTCCTCGGCCAACCGGGTCGCGAAGGTGTGCCGCAGCGCGTGCAGCCGCGCCCCCGCCGGCACCCGGTCGGTGATCCCGGCCCGCCGATAGCAGGACTCCACCAGATACTGCAGACCACCCCGACGCAGCGGCGCACCCTCCCGGTCGACCAGCAGTGCCGAGTCCGGCCCGACGGTCCGGGAGCCGAACCGGCGACGCCGGCTCTCCAGATAGTCCGCGATCACCCGGTCGAGCTCCGGCTCCACCGGAATCAACCGGGAGCGGCTGCCCTTCCCGGTCACCTCGACCCGGCGCTCACCGTCGCGACCGACCAGCGACCCCGTGCGCAACGCCAGCAACTCGGCCAGGCGCAGCCCCGCGCAGAGCGCCAGGGCCAGCACCGCGAGGTCCCGCTCCGGCCACGGATCACGCTGACGCCGGTCCGATTCGACGACCCCGGTGAGCAGTTGCTCCGGCGTGCGGTCGCCGCGCAGCGGCTTCGGCGGGGAAGGGGGCACCCTGGGCTTGTCCACGGCGGGCATCGGGTTGCCGGTCACCACCTGCTCGGCGACGAGGAAGTCGAAGAATCCGTTCCAGGTGGACCAGGCTCGGTAGATCGAGGCGGCGGCCCGAGGAGCGGCGAACCGGGCGAAGGCCGCTCGCAGTGATCGGGTGGTCAGGGCACGAATCGGCAGCGCCGACAGGGGGAGGGGAGTGGTCGGGTCGTCGGCGACCAACCGGGCGACCGCCAGCAGATCTCGCCGGTACGCCGCCAGCGTGTGCGGGGAGGGCTTGCGGGTGGCACGAGAGGTCAGGAACTGCTCGATCAGGGGGAGTAGCAGAAAGTCCTCTTTGTCCTGCATAACGAATATTATGCATGATTGGAGTGATTTGGTCAACGAAGAGATCTTGGAGTCGGCGGTCGGGCGGCGGGTCTCGGCCACGAACGGGGAGAGGGGTCGACCGGGGCCGGGCCGGATCGGCCCCTGGGGACGTCATCGGGAGGTCTTCGTCGCCGCTGTGGAACCGCGACCGGGGCGCCGGGTGCGTGCCGGCGGCCGTCCGCCTGTTCGTCGCGGCCGGCGGTGTCAGGTCGGGTTGGGTGCCGGGTCGACGGTGGAAGTCTCCGCGCCCCGGAGGGCGTCGGTCCTGCCGACCGATGAGGGGCCGAAGGTCGACTACTTGACATAATGTACATTATCGACCTGCGCTGAGGCGGGCCGAAAGCCGAGCCCGATCCTGTTGGCCGCGAGAAATACCCGCATGCGCCCCGGCGGGCCGTGCCGGCCAGCATCCTCGCTGCCAAGCGGCGACAGCACACTGCGCCCCCCCCGGCCGGGCCCGACCGGCACCGCGCCCAGCCCGATGCGTGGTCCCGGCTCACCGCCGAAGCATCCCGGCTCCTCCCCCTGCGAGATCGATACGGTGGCCGAGTCCACCCGGATACGGCCGAAGCCATCGACGATGAACTTTTTAGAAGGATTGTGCTGGTCAGCGGCCGACGTAGGCGGCGAGGTGCTGGCCGGTGAGGGTGGAGCGGCCGGCCACGAGATCGGCAGGGGTGCCCTGGTAGACGACCCGTCCGCCGTCGTGCCCGGCGCCGGGCCCGAGATCGATGATCCAGTCGGCGTGCGCCATCACCGCCTGGTGGTGCTCGACGACGATGACCGACTTGCCGGAGTCGACGAGCCGGTCGAGCAGGCCGAGCAGTTGCTCGACGTCGGCGAGGTGCAGGCCGGCGGTTGGCTCGTCGAGGACGTATATGCCGCCCTTCTCCGCCATGTGGGTGGCCAGCTTGAGCCGCTGCCGCTCGCCGCCGGAGAGCGTGGTGAGCGGCTGGCCGAGGCTGAGGTAGCCGAGTCCGACGTCGGCGAGCCGGCGCAGGATGGCGTGCGCGGCCGGGGTGCGGGCCTCGCCGGTGTCGAAGAACTCCTCGGCCTCGGTCACCGGCATCGCGAGTACCTCGCTGATGTCGCGGCCACCGAGGTGGTACTCCAGTACGGAGGCCTCGAACCGCTTGCCTTCGCACTCCTCGCAGGTGGTGGCGACGCTGGCCATCAGCGCCAGGTCGGTGTAGATGACGCCGGCGCCGTTGCAGTTGGGGCAGGCGCCTTCGGAGTTGGCGCTGAACAGGGCGGGCTTCACCCCGTTGGCCTTCGCGAACGCCTTGCGGATCGGGTCGAGCAGTCCGGTGTAGGTCGCCGGGTTGCTTCGTCGGGAGCCGCGGATCGCGGCCTGGTCGATGGAGACGACGCCGGCTTTGGCGGGGATGGATCCGTGTACGAGGCTGCTCTTGCCGGAGCCGGCGACGCCGGTGACGACGACCAGTACCCCGAGTGGGATGTCGACGTCGACCTCGCGCAGGTTGTTCGCGGCCGCACCGCGGATCGGAAGTTTTCCGGTGGGCTTGCGTACCGTCTTCTTGAGGTCGGCCCGGTCGTCGAGATGGCGGCCGGTGACGGTGCCGCTGGTCCGCAGTCCTTCGACGGTGCCCTCGAAGCAGACGGTGCCGCCGGCGGTGCCGGCGCCGGGGCCGAGGTCGACGACGTGGTCGGCGATGGCGATCGTCTCGGGTTTGTGTTCCACGACGAGTACGGTGTTGCCCTTGTCGCGCAGCCGTAGCAGCAGTTCGTTCATCCGCTGGATGTCGTGTGGGTGCAGGCCGATGGTGGGCTCGTCGAAGACGTAGGTGACGTCGGTGAGTGAGGAGCCGAGGTGGCGGATCATCTTGGTGCGCTGGGCCTCGCCGCCGGACAGGGTGCCGGACGGACGGTCGAGCGAGAGGTAGCCGAGGCCGATCTCCACGAACGATTCGAGGGTCTGCTGGAGTGCGGTGAGCAGCGGTGCGACCGACGGTTCGTCGAGGTCGCGTACCCATTCGGCCAGGTCGCTGATCTGCATCGCGCATGCCTCGGCGATGTTGACGCCCTTGACCCGGGACGAGCGGGCGGCTTCGCTCAGCCGGCTGCCGCCGCATTCGGGGCAGGTGGTGAAGGTGACGGCCCGGTCGACGAAGGCGCGGATGTGCGGCTGCATCGCCTCCCGGTCCTTGGAGAGGAACGATTTCTGGATTTTGGGGATCAGTCCCTCGTAGGTGAGGTTGGCGCCCTCGACCTTGACCTTGGTCGGCTCCCGGTAGAGGAAGTCGCGCATCTCCTGCTTGGTGAAGTCGCGGATCGGCTTGTTGGGGTCGAGGAAGCCGGACTCGGCGTAGGTGCGCACGGTCCACCAGCTGTCCGACTTCCAGCCGGGGATGGTGAAGGCGCCCTCGGCGATCGACTTCGAGTCGTCGTAGAGCTGGGTGAGGTCGATGTCGGAGACCTTGCCGCGGCCCTCGCAGCGCGGGCACATGCCGCCGGTGCGGGTGAAGGTCTGTTTGGTGGTTTTGCCGGCGACCGTGATCGCGCCGCTGGCGCGGACCGAGGCGACGTTGAAGGCGAACGCGCTGGGTGGGCCGATGTGTGGTTCGCCGAGCCGGCTGAAGAGGATCCGGAGCATGGCGTTGGCGTCGGTGGCGGTGCCGACCGT
This sequence comes from Plantactinospora sp. B6F1, assembly GCF_040120695.1. Classification (NCBI taxonomy): domain Bacteria; kingdom Bacillati; phylum Actinomycetota; class Actinomycetes; order Micromonosporales; family Micromonosporaceae; genus Plantactinospora; species Plantactinospora sp. B6F1. Next base: position 5,647 of record NZ_JBEEAC010000014.1, read on the forward strand.
GGAGCGGGGGTCGGCGCCCATCCGTTCCTGGTCGACGATGATCGCGGTCGTGAGCCCTTCGAGTACGTCGACCTCGGGCCGTGCCTGTGTCGGCATGAAGCCCTGGACGAAGGCGCTGTACGTCTCGTTGATCATGCGCTGCGACTCGGCGGCGATGGTGCTGAAGACCAGGGAACTCTTGCCGGAGCCGGAGACGCCGGTAAATACTGTCAACCGGCGCTTCGGGATCTCGACGCTGACGTCCTTGAGGTTGTTCTCCCGGGCGCCGTGCACGCGGATCAGGTCGTGGCTGTCGGCCGCGTGTGGCGTTGGCGTTTGGGTGTCCGTCCTCTTGGCCATGCTGCGGTGTCTCTCCTTGTCAGGCGGTCCGCGTCCGCGGGCGCCGTGGGCGTTGCTGGCGTGATCACGATGCCGGGGCCGGTGACGGTCTCGCCGATGGTCGGCGGGTCGGTGGCGTCGGTGCCGGTTGTGGTCTGGTGTGGCGCTTGTGGTCTGGTGTGCCGGTTGGGCGTCAGCGGCGCTGGTTGATGCGGATCAGGTTCCCGGTGGGGTCGCGGAAGGCGCAGTCGCGGACGCCGTAGGGCTGGTCGGTCGGCTCCTGGACGACGTCGGCGCCGCTGGCCTGCAGCCGGTCGAAGAGGCCGTCGAGGTCGTCGGTGGCGAGGGTGATGGCGGTGTAGGTGCCCTTGGCGATCAGTTCGAGGATGGTGCGGCGCTCGTCGTCGGTGATGCCGGGGTCGACGGCGGGCGGGTGCAGGACGATGGAGGTTTCCGGCTGTTTGGCGGGGCCGACGGTGATCCACCGCATTCCGGCGTATCCGACGTCGTTGCGGACCTCGAAGCCCAGGGTGTCGCGGTAGAAGGCCAGGGCGGCGTCCGGGTCGGTGTGCGGGAGGAAGGCCGCGTGAATGTTGATGTCCATGGCCGTCACGCTAGTTGCGGCTCTCGGGGCCGTGCTTCTCGATTCCTGATCGGTCTGGTGACCTGTTTTGCCAGGCACGGGGGCATCTCCCCGGTCGCGTCGGCGGTCTGGGCCCGGTAGGTGCTCGGTGGTACGCCGACGAGTTCGGTGAAGCGGGTGCTGAAGGTGCCCAGTGACGAGCAGCCGACCGCGAAACAGACTTCGGTGACGGTGAGGTCGCCACGGCGTAGTAGCGCCATGGCGCGTTCGATGCGCCGGGTCATCAGGTAGGCGTACGGTGACTCTCCGTAGGCAAGCCGGAACTGTCGGCTGAGGTGTCCGGCGGACATGCTCACACCGCGGGCGAGCGCCTCGACGTCCAGCGGCTGGGCGTACTCCCGGTCGATCCGGTCCCGGACGCGACGCAGCCGAACGAGGTCGCGCAGGTGCTGCGTCTCGGCTGGTGTGCTGTTCACCAGCCGAATCGTGCCATAGCGTGCCGAAGTTTGCCCAGTCGAGGGCTGCCTGCGGCGTCGCTGCGGCGGCGTTGCCGGGTCGGGTCACAGGCCGCCGGCGACCCGGAGTACCGCACCGGTGGTGTAGGAGGCGCCGTCGCCGAGGAGCCAGACGATCGCGGCGGCGATCTCGTCGGCTCGGCCGGCGCGGCCGAGCGGGATCCGGCTGGCGACCCGCTGTGCCCGGTCGGGTACCCCGGAGATGGTGTGGATGTCGGTGTCGATGGTGCCGGGTGCGACGGTGTTGACCCGGATCCCCCGGGGGGCGAGTTCTTTGGCCAGGCCGACGGTGAGGGCGTCGGTGGCGGCCTTGGCGGCGGCGTAGTGCACGTATTCGCCGGGGCTGCCGAGGGTGGCCGCTGCCGAGGAGACGTTGACGATGGCTCCGCCGGAGGGGAACCGGCGGGCGGCCTGTTGGGCGCAGAGGATGTAGCCGATGAGGTTGACGTCGACGACGCGGCGCAGGTCGGTGAGGGTTAGGTCTTGCAATGGGCCGACCGGGCTGGTGACTCCGGCGTTGTTGACCAGGCCGGTGGGCTCGCCGAGTTGCCGGGCCGCGTCGAAGAGTCGTACCACCTGGTCGGGATCGGTGGTGTCGGCGCGGACGGCGAGGCCCCGGCGTCCGGCGGCGGTGACGTCGCGGAGTACGGCGTCGGCGGCTTCGGCGTCGCGGCGGTAGCAGAAGACGACGTCGTGTCCGGCGGTGGCGAGGTGTCGTACGGTCGCGGCGCCGATTCCGCGGCTGCCGCCGGTCACCACCGTCAGTGGAGTCATCGGTTGTCCCCCGTTGTCACTGTCCGCTCGGCTCTCGGCGTCCGCTCGGTAGTCGGTTTGCCGGCCGCCGGATCCGGTACCTGGCGATCCTGCCAGGTGTCGGCGCGGCGGGGCCGGTAGGGATCGGGCCGCTGCGTCGTTGATCTCGGACCGGTGTGTCCGTCTCGACGTTGTCGGGCCGGCCTGGTAGTAAGTCATGAATCAAACAGGTGTACGGAAGAGGGATCCGATGGCTGCCGCGCGTACCGCCGAACAGGGGTTGTCCACCGAGGAGTTACAGCAGATCAGGGACGCGTTGGCGGGTGGCCGCAAGCCGAGGGTGCTGTTCACCGAGGCGGCGGGGCAGGTTGCCGGTCAGCTGGGCCAGGTGGTGGAGTTGACCGATCCGGAGGTGTCCGAGGAGTGGGTGGTGGTCCGGTTCGGCCGGGACGAGTTGCCCTTCTCCCCCAGCGATCTGGCCATCGCCCCGAAGGGTGCGACGCGACGGGCGGCGGCCAGGGCGGAGCCGGAGCCCGAGCCGGTCGCCGAACCAGAGTTCAAGATTGTCAGGGAGCCGGTTCCGGTGGCCCGCGAGGAGGCAGCAGTGACCGCAGTGGACACTCCCCCGTCCCGTCCGGCGGACGGGGAGGGCGAGGCGAAGCCGGCCCGTCGGGCGACGAAGGCGGCTAAGCCGAAGGGTCCGGCCGGATTGACGGTCACCCTGACGTACGCGGAGGGCGAGTGGACACTGGCGGCGACGCAGGGAGCGAAGTCGTTGGCGAAGCCGTACGTGATCAAGCCGGCCGAGGCGTTGAAGATGGTGGCGTTGATCGATGTGCCAGGTGTGCACGAGGCGGTGGAGCAGATCATGGCGGTGGAACGGCGGGAGGCCGAGCAGCAGGCGGAGAAGTTGCGGGCCGAGCTGGCGGAGATCGAGGCGCGGTTGGCGGAGCTGCGCGACGCGAGCTGAGCGGCGCACCGGGGTACGGGTTGGGCATCGTTGGTCGCGGCGGGCCGGGCGGGTTGGTACGCTCGGCCCGGACCGTGACTGGCGTGCTGGGATGGGGTCAACCATCGGGAAGCGGTCCCGTCGAGTGACGTGTGCCGTGCGCCTGGGCCGATTTTCGCTGCCCAGGAGGTTTCGATGGCCCACCAGGTGTATCCGCTCGGCACGAGGTCCACAGAGTCCGTCGCGTTCGGCGCGGCATTGGACGTGGTGCGTGCGGTCGAGCCCCGGATTGCCGACGCGATCGGCGCGGAGCTGGCCGACCAGCGCGAGTCGTTGAAGTTGATCGCGGCGGAGAACTACGCGTCCACGGCGGTGCTGCTGGCGATGGGCAACTGGCTCAGCGACAAGTACGCGGAGGGCACGGTCGGCCGCCGGTTCTACGCCGGTTGTCGCAACGTCGACACGGTGGAGTCGATCGCGGCGGAGCATGCCCGGGAGTTGTTCGGTGCGGCCCACGCGTATGTGCAGCCGCATTCGGGGATCGACGCGAACCTGGTGGCGTTCTGGGCGGTGCTGGCGGACCGGGTGGAGTCGCCGGTGTTGCGGCGGGCCGGGGTGCGGCACGTGAACGATCTGACCGACCAGGACTGGGCGGTGTTGCGGCGGGAGCTGGGTGACCAGCGGATGCTGGGCATGTCGTTGGACGCGGGTGGGCATCTGACGCACGGTTTCCGGCCGAACATCTCCGGCAAGATGTTCGACCAGCGTAGTTACGGCACCGATCCGGAGACGGGGCTGCTCGACTACGACGAGGTGCGGCGGATCGCCCGGGAGTTCCGGCCGCTGATTCTGATGGCCGGCTATTCGGCGTACCCGCGCCGGGTGAACTTCAGGCTGATGCGGGAGATCGCCGACGAGGTCGGTGCGACGCTGCTGGTCGACATGGCGCACTTCGCCGGGCTGGTGGCCGGGAAGGTGTTCGCCGGTGACTTCGACCCGGTGCCGTACGCGCACCTGGTGACCACGACGACGCACAAGTCGTTGCGGGGGCCGCGCGGCGGGATGGTGTTGTGTGCGCCGGAGTTGGCCGACCAGGTGGATCGGGGTTGTCCGATGGTGCTCGGTGGCCCGTTGCCGCACGTGATGGCCGGGAAGGCGGTCGCGTTGGCGGAGGCGCGGCGGCCGGAGTTCGCGGCGTACGCGGGCCGGGTGGTGGAGAACGCGGTCGCGTTGGCGGAGGGACTACTGCGGCGGGGCGCCCGACTGGTGACCGGGGGTACGGACAACCATCTGCTGCTGGTGGACGTGTCGGGGTACGGGCTGACGGGGCGGCAGGCCGAGGCGGCGCTGTTGGATGCCGGCATCGTGACGAACCGGAACTCGGTGCCCCGGGACCCGAACGGCGCCTGGTACACCTCCGGGGTCCGGCTCGGCACGCCGGCGTTGACCACCCGGGGGCTCGGGGTGGCGGAGATGGACGAGATCGCCGGGCTGCTGCACACGGTGTTGTCGGCGACCCGGTCGGGGGTCGGGCCGGACGGTGTCCCGAGCAGGGCGCGGTACGTGCTGGACGGGGCGGTGGCGGAGCGGGTGGCCGGGCAGGCGGCCGACCTGCTGGCGGACTATCCGCTGTATCCGCTGGTCGATCTGGGCTGACTCGTCACGAGCGGTCCCGGAAAGCCGCCGTTCGCGTTCCCTGGGATCGGGGTGCGTGCCTGGGATCGTCCGCGGGTCTGGGATCGGGGTGCGGTCTGGGATCGAGGGCCTCCGGCTTTCCCGGGGCCGGGGATCTTCCGGGCCGGATGCGGTTCGGGGTGGATCGCATCCGGCCCGGTCGGCGGCTACTCCGCGTAGGGCTGGTCCTCGCCCTCCGCGCTGTACCCGAGGCTCCAGATGTAGCCGTCCGGGTCGGCGAAGGTGCCGCCGTATCCGCCCCAGGGCAGCCGGCCGGCCGGCTTGAGGACGGTGGCGCCCGCCTTCTCGGCCTCCGCCATGACTTCGTCGATCCGGGTCTCGGTGCGGACCACGTAGGTGAGGACGACTCCGCTGAAGCCGCTGCCTTCCGGGCTCGTACCCACATGCTGGGCCAGGCCGTCGCGGCTGTAGAAGCCGACGGGCGAGCCGCCGTCGGGTGCGAAGAAGATCACGTCGCCGTAGTCCTGCGCGATCTTCCAGCCGAGACCCTCGGTGTAGAACCGCTTGGACCGCTCCATGTCCCGGACGGCGAGCAGGATCGTGCTCACGTGCGCTTTCATGTCTTGTCCCCTTTCTTGTGTTTCGGTTGACCATCCGGGAGCCACGCTACGAGCGGGTTCGGGGACCGCGCTTCTTGAATCCTGATCAGCCGGCGGTGGTGGTCCCGGCGTAGGCGAGGCGTTCGCGTGCCTCGGCGAGGTCCTCGTCGGTCGGGTCGTCGTCCTGGGTGAGGTTCCGCCGCCAGTAGCCGGTGAAATCGATCGCCTGTTTCGGCAGGCCCCGGTCGTCGACGAGGTGCCGGCGCAGGGCGCGTACGGTGCCGGCCTCGCCGGCCAGCCAGGCGAGGACGGAGCCGGCCGGGAAGGTCGCGGACCGTACGGCGTCGAGGAGGCGGCGCCCGTGTGCGGTGGGCGGGTTGTCGCGGTGCAGCCAGTGCAGGGTGAGGTCGGCCGGGGTGTCGAGGTGCTGCTCCTCGGCCCGGTCGGGGATCTCGACGAAGGCGTGTGCCCGGGTGCCGGCGGGCAGCGCCTCGACGATGGTGCCGAGCGCCGGCAGCGCCGACTCGTCGGCGGCGAGCAGCAGCCAGTCGGTGGTGCCGAGCGGGAGGGGACGGGCGAAGACCGGGGATGGGCCGAACATGCCGAGGGTGTCGCCGGGGGTGGCGGAGGCGGCCCACCGGGTCGCGGGGCCGGCGTTGTCGTGCAGGGCGAAGTCGATGTCGATCAGGTTGCCGTGCGGGTGGTGTGCCCGGATGGTGTAGCTGCGGGTCCAGGGGCGGACGGGTGCGGGAAGGTCGGCGAAGCCGGCGTACCACCGCCACAGGTCGGGGTCGGGGTCGGGAAGCCGGGGGCGGTCTTGTCCGGGTCTCGGGAAGTAGAGCTTCACCTGCTGGTCGGGTCCGTCGAACTCGCCGGTGCGGTGCGGTGCGGGCCGGGCGGTCGGCGGTCACCGGGGGATGTTGGCGACGCCGATCCGCTTGCGGAACACCCAGTAGGTCCAGCCCTGGTAGGCGAGGACGACGGGGGTGAAGAAGGCGGCCACCCAGGTCATCACCTTCAGGGTGTAGGGGCTGGAGGCGGCGTTGGCGACGGTGAGGGTGCCGGCCGGGTCGGTGGTCGACGGCAGCACGGTCGGGAAGAGTGCGGAGAACAGGGTGGCGACGGTCAGCCCGATCGCGGCGGCGGTGCCGAGGAAGGCCCAGCCCTCCCGGCGTACCCGGGTGGCGGCCAGCATGCCGGCCAGGGCGAGCGCGGCGGCCACGGCGAGGCCGACGGCGGCCGGGGTGTGCCGGATGGAGAGGCTGACGGCCAGGAACGCGGCGGTGAGCGCGGCGGTGGCCGTGCCGGCCCGGACGGCGAGCCGGCCGGCCCGGGTCCGGATCTCGCCGGTGGTCTTGAGGGCGAGGAAGACGGCGCCGTGCGTGACGAACAGCGCCGTCGTGGTCGCCCCACCGAGCAGGGCGTACGGGTTGAGCAGGTCGAGCGGTCCGCCGGTGTAGTCGCCCCGGGCGTCCAGCGGTACGCCGCGCAGCAGGTTGCCGAGGACGACTCCCCACAGCATGGCGGGGATCAGGGAGCCGAGGAAGATGGCGAGATCCCACCGGGCCCGCCAGCCGGCCTCGGAACGCTTGTGCCGGTACTCGAAGGCGACGCCGCGGAAGATCAGGGCGAGCAGGACGAGCAGCATCGGCAGGTAGAAGCCGGAGAAGAGGCTGGCGTACCAGGCGGGGAAGGCGGCGAAGAGGGCACCGGCGGCGGTGATCAGCCAGACCTCGTTGCCGTCCCAGACCGGCCCGATGGTGTTGATCAGTACCCGGCGTTCCCGGTCGTCGCGGCCGAGGACGGGCAGCAGGATGCCGACGCCGAAGTCGAAGCCCTCCAGGATGAAGTAGCCGGTGAAGAGGACGGCGATGAGCAGGAACCAGAAGGTGGGCAGGTCCACGGCGGACTCCGGTCGGGTCGGTGGGTCAGTAGGCGAAGGCGAGGGGGCGGTTCTCGTCGTCGGTGTCGGTGTCGGGGTCCGGCGGTGCTGCGGTGTCCGGCAGGCCGGCGCGGGCGTACCGGATCAGCAGCCGGACCTCGACGACGGCGAGGGTGGCGTAGACCAGGGTGAAGGCGGTGAACGAGGTGAGTACCTCGGGCAGCGAGACGCTGCGGGAGACGCCGTCGCGGGTGAGCATCTCGCCGAAGACGACCCACGGCTGCCGGCCCATCTCGGTGAAGATCCAACCGAAGCAGTTCGCGGCGAGCGGCAGGACCGGCATGACCAGGCCGGCCCGGACCAGCCAGCGGGAGTTCGGGGTACGGCCACGACGCTGTGCCCAGAGCACGATCGCGGCGATCGCGGCGGCGGCCAACCCGAAACCGATCATGAACCGGAAGCTCCAGTAGGTGACCGGGATGATCGGGGTGTAGCTGCCGGGGCCGTACTGGGCGGCGTACTGGGCCTGGAGGTCGTTGATGCCCTGGACCTGGCCGTTCGGGTCGCCGGTGCCGAGTACGGAGAGCAGGTACGGGATCTTGATGGCGAACAGTTCCCGGCTGCCGTCCAGGCTGCCGATGGTCAGGACGGAGAACGAGGCGGGCTGCTCGGTGGTGTAGAGCGCCTCGGCGGCGGCCATCTTCATCGGCTGCACCTGAGTCATGATTTTGCCTTGGAGGTCGCCGCTGATCACGACGGCGACCGCGGCGGCGAGGGTGACCCAGGCGCCGAACCGGGCGGCGAACCGGAACGCGGCCCGGTTCTCCCCCGCCGTGTCGTCCTGCCCTTCGACGGCCCGGGTTCCGGCCGTGCCGGTCTCGTCGGGCGTGCCGGCCCGGTCGGCCGTGCCGGGCGTGCCGGCCCGGTCGGCCGTGCCGGGCGTGCCGGCCCGGTCGGCCGTGCCGGGCGTGCCGGTCTTGTCGGCCGATCCTGCGGTCGGGCGCAGGTGCCAGAGGGCGATCGAGACCATCAGTGCCCCGGCGACCAGGAAGCAGCCGGCGAGGGTGTGCGGGAAGGTGACCAGGGTGACCTTGTTGGTGAGTACGGCGACGATGTCGGTGAGTTCGGCGCGGCCGGTGTCGGGGTTGATCCGGTAGCCGACCGGGTTCTGCATCCAGGAGTTCGCCGCCAGGATGAAGTACGCGCTCAGCGTGGAGCCGATCGCGACGGCCCAGATGGTGGCGAGGTGGATCCGGCGGGGCAGCCGGTCCCAGCCGAAGATCCACAGGCCGAGGAAGGTGGATTCGAGGAAGAAGGCCAGCAGCGCCTCGAGTGCCAGCGGGGCGCCGAAGACGTCGCCGACGAAGCGGGAGTAGTCGCTCCAGTTCATCCCGAACTGGAACTCCTGCACGATGCCGGTGACCACGCCCATCGCGAAGTTGATCAGGAAGAGCTTGCCGTAGAACTTCGTCAGCCGCAGGTAGCGCAGTTGTCCCGTACGGTGCCAGCGGGTCTGCAGGATCGCCACGAGGACCGACAGCCCGATGGTCAGCGGTACGAAGAGGAAGTGGTAGACGGTGGTGACACCGAACTGCCACCGGGCGACGTCGAGCGCGTCCACGGTTGACCCCCAGCCATTTACTACCGAACGTAGTAAATACTACTGGCCGTCGTAGACGGTGGCACTGGGAGGTCGATCACGTCCATTCGGCGGGCGGCGACCTCGGGCCGGACAGCCTCCCGGCGTGCGCGACAGCCCCTGCCCGGGGCCTGTCCGGTGGCCGGCGCGTGCGACGATCGACCGCTGATGGAGACCACCACCACTACCCCGTGGCGCGCCCCCCGCTTCTGGCTCTTCCTCCAGGTACTCGCCCGGGGCGTGGTCGGGCTGCTCGCCCGGCTGCGGGTCACCGGCGACGTGCCGGACGAGTTGCGGCACGGCCCGCTGATCCTGGCCGCCAACCACATCAACCCGTTCGATCCGGTCGTGCTGACCGCCGCCTGCCGGGTACGCCGGATCGCGCCCCGGATCATGGCCACCGGCGGGGTGTTCCGGGCCCCTATCGTCGGCTCCGCGATGCGGGCCAGCGGGCACATCCGGGTCGACCGGCGCACCCCGACCGTCGGCCTCGCCCTGGAGCACGCGGCGGCGGCCGTCGCCCGGGGCTCGGTGGTGCTGGTCTATCCCGAGGGACGGATGGGGCTCGACCCGGGAATGTGGCCCGAACGGGGCAAGACCGGCACCGCCCGGCTTGCCTTCGCCAGCGGCGCCACCGTCGTTCCGGTCGCCCAGTGGGGCGCACACGAGGTGCTGCCGTACAGCGCACCGGCCGGGATGCTCAGGGCGGTCGGCCGGGCGATGCTCCGCCGGCCGGTGATCCGAGTGCACTTCGGCCCACCCGTCGACCTGGCCGGGATCGACCCGGCCGGTCCCGGCGCCGCCGCCCGGGCCACCGACGCGATCGTCGACGCCCTCACCGTCGCGCTGGTGCCGCTGCGCCCCGACGAACCTGACCGGCCCCGCTACGTCGACCCGACCCGGCCCACCGAGACCCGCCGCCAACACCGCCGCCGCCACCCCGACCGGCCGGCCAGCACCTGAACTCCCCCGCCGCGTCGATCCCGAAAGTGCCGGGCGCCGGTCAGTCGGAGCGGCGTTGCCGCAGGTAGGCGAGGACGGCCTCCCGGGTGGTCCGCACACCGAGCGCCTCGCGGGCCTGAGCGATCCGCCGGTTCGCGGTACGCAGCGACAGGAACTCCGCGGCCGCCGCGGCGGCGATGGTCTCGCCGTCGGCGAGCCGCTCCAGCAGTGCCCGCTGTTCCGGGATCAGGTGGCTCACCACCGACTCGGCCTCGGGCACCGCCGCCTCGTCCGGATCCCGGTGTACCGGGCCGAGCCGGCCCAGGTCGTCGACGAGTGCCCGGCCGACCTCACCGGCCGGGTCGACGATCGCCACCACCCCGGCGCCGCGGGCGGCGGCCAGCACCGCCAGCCGTACCGTCTCGGCGTCCGGTACCCGGCCGAACAGCACCAGCCGGGCGTCGGCCAGGTCCCAGCCGGGTTCGGTGACCGCGAACCCCTCCCGGGTGGTCCAGCCGTCCCGGGCGAGTCGGCGCAGCACCGTGGTCGCGTCGGTCGCCGACGGCACGACGTAGCGCGGCGGGTCTGTCATCGCTGCACCTCCAGCACCTGTCACAGCCCCTCCAGGGCGAGGGCCGCGGCCTCGGTACGGGTGCGGGCGCCGAGCTTGCGCATCCCGGACCGGACGTGGGTCTCCACCGTCTCGGCGGATATACCCAGTCGGCCGGCGATGCGTCGGGTCGGTTCGCCGGACGCGACCAGGCGGAGCACCTCACGCTCCCGGTCGGTGAGGTCGCCGTCGGAACGGGAGCCCCGGACGTCGCGGCGTACGGCGTGCCGGCGCAGCGCCCGGCGGATCCGGCCGAGGAGTACGACCAGGCCGGCCCGTTCGGCACGGTCCTCGGCGGTCAGCAGCACCGGAACGCTCCGCGCCGGGTCCGGCTCGTGCAAACCGGCGGCGAGTAGGCAGCGCACCTCCTCGCGGACCGCGAGGTCCCGCCAGCCGTCGGCGGCCACCGTGAAGCCGGTCGGGTCGCCGCCCGGGCTGTCCCAGGCGGCGAGGGTCTGCCACACCGGCACCGGCCCGGCGGGAACGGTGGTCACCGCCCCGTCGGACAGCCCCGAACCGGCTTCGGCCGTCGCGCCGTCGTAGGCGGCCCAGCGGGCGGTGATCTGCCGCAGCCCGTCGATCAGCGGCGGGCCGCCGCAGGATGCTCCGGCGGCCCGGTCCGGCTGGCCGTCGAGCCAGGCCGCCTCCCGGCTCACCCAGTCGAGCAGCGCGTCGACGCCGGCCGAACCGCCGGTGGTGACGGCCGCCAGTCGGGACCGGGCCGGCCCGAGCAGCCCACCGTCGGCCTCGACCAGGCTGGCGGCGGCGACCGCGTAGCCCCGGGCCGGGGCCGGCAGGGTCCGGTCGGTGAGGTCGCCCGCCCGGCGCAGCGCCTCGTCGACGTCGAGGACCCCACCGGAATCGAGGGCGGCGCCGGCGTCGCTGGCCCCATCGGAATCGAAGGCGGCGCCGGCGTCGAGGGCGGGCGGTCCGCCACGCAGCGCCGCGCACCACAGCCGGGCAGCCAGGAACCGGGTCTGCCAGCTGTAGGCGAGGTCGGCCCCGCAGGCCTGCTCCGCCGCCTCGGCGGCCTGCCCGGCCTCGTCGAGGCGGCCGTCGGCGAGCAGCGTCTCGACCAGCAGCCAGGCACTCCACCGGGCGGACAGCGGATCACCGGCCGCGCCCGCCTCCGCCGCTGCCGAGGCCAGCGCCGACTCCCAGCCCCGGGCCCGGTTCGCGGCGCCTACCGCCGCCAGCGCGGCCCGCAGCCCCGGGTGTGCCGGTTCCGGGCCGTGCAGGTGGGCGATCCGGGCCGCGGTCCGGATCGCCTCGGCCGGGTCGGTGCCGAGCTGGGCGAGGAGCACGATCCGGTCCCGGGCGGCGAGCTGCTCGCCGGTGGCCGAGTCCGGGACCCGGGCCACCGCCGACCGGGCGCCGGCCAGGTCGCCGAGCTGGACCAGCGCCTCGGCCCGCAGCAGGTCCGGGTCGACGCCGAGCGGTGTGCCGGTGGTCAACACCCGGGCCGCCGCCCGGGGCCGGCCGCAGGCCAGCGCCGCCCGGGCGGCGTCGACCCGGACCGCCGGCTCCGGCTCGACGCCGGGCAGCGCGCAGGCGAGCAGCAGCAGATCGGCCCGGGCACCGGCGGTGCCGGCGCCGGCCGCCACCTCCAGTGCCCGCCGGTACGCGGCCGCGCTGTCACCGGCCGCCGCCAGGTGCCGGACCGCCTCCTGCGGTGGTACCAGCTCGGCGAGGCGCCGGTGCAGCGCCTGCCGGCCGGTCTCGTCGAGCAGCCCGGCGGCGACCTCTGCGACGTACGGGGACACCGGGGCGACCAGCGCGGTGCCGCCCTGCTCGACGGTCACCAGACCGGCGGCGTGCAGTTCGTCGACTCCGGCACCGAGCACGCCTACCGGTGCCGGGCGGCCGAGCAGCCCGAGGGCGGCCATCGTGGTCCGTGCCGGCCGGGTCAGGTCGGCCAGCGCCGCCGCCACGGCGTAGCCGACCTGCTCCGGGTCGCGGTCTGCCGGCTCCGGGCGCCGCTCGGTGGCGCCGCCGGGTCGGGGTGCTCCGGCCGGCCCCCGTGCGGCTGCCTGGCGGGCCAGGGTCACCACCGCCAGCGGCACCCCACCGGAGCGCCGGACCAGGTCGGCGACGGACGACGGGCCCAGCCCCGGCGCGATCCGCCTGGCCAGGGCGGTCGCCGACTCCACGGCCAGCGGCGGCACCGGGAGCCAGCCCGCCGCGACGGCCCGCAGCGCCGCCACCGCCGGCGCCGGAAGCCGATGCGGCGTACGCAGCGCGACCGCGACCCGGCAGTGCGCGGCCAACGGCACCAGGGCGGCGAGGGTGGCCGGATCGACCCACTGGAGATCGTCGAGGAGCAGCAGGCCGCCGCGTACCCGGGACCGGACGGCCTCGGCGAGCAGGGCGGGATCGTGCCCCGGCAGCCGGACCCGGACCGCCCGGGCCAGTGCGAACGCCGGTTCGCCGGGCAGGCAGGCCAGACCACCCCCGGCGAAGACCGGTCCCCGGAAGGTGGCGCCGAGCCGGTGCAGGGCGGTGCTGCGTCCGCCGCCGGGACCGCTGTGCAACACGACCAGGCCGGGGGTGGCGAGCAGTCCGGAGCCGACCGCGACCACGTCCGGCGCCGGATCGCCGACCGCGACGCCGTGCGGGGCCGGATCGCCGGATCGCCCGTCGTCCGGCCGGAACTGGTCGGGCAGATCACCGACCGACGCGTGCCGCACTGTCCTCCCCCGCCCGGGTCGACGCCGCGCCACCGCTGGAAGACGGTGGCACGAACATGGGATCCTGCGCCGGCAGGATATTCGTAGTGTGATGTCCGGCAGGGGCAGCCCGCCCTCGCCGCCGTGTCGGAAGGACAGCAGACGAGATGATCGTGCTCCACCACCGGGTTCCCGCCATTGTCGCCGACCGCACCGCCGGCTGACGAGCGATGGGAGCAGGTCCGCTCAGCGCCCGGGTCGCCGCCCTCTGTGACGAGGTCGGTCCCCGACTCGGTGCCGCTACCGGAACCCAGGTGTCGGGGGTACGCCGCCGGCTCGACGAGCCGCTGCGGGTGGCGATCGCCGGCCGACTCAAGGCCGGCAAGTCGACGCTGGTCAACGCGTTGATCGGTCGACGGGTGGCGCCGACCGAGGTCGGCGAGTGCACCCGGATCGTCACCCAGTTCCGCTACGGCACCGCCGACCGGGTCGACGTGGTCCGCCGGGACGGCAGTCGGCTCAGCCTGCCGCTGGACGACACCGGCATGATCCCGCAGCGGCTCGGCGTACCGCGTGCCGAGATCTCCTACGTCGACGTCACGCTGACCAGCGACCACCTGCGCGACCTGACCGTGCTGGACACCCCCGGACTCGCCTCGACGAACACCTCGGTCAGCGCCGGCGCCCGCCGGTTGCTCTTCGAGGCCGCGACCGCCCCGTTCGACGACAACATCGACGACGACTCGGCCGGCGCGATCGCCGGAGCCGAGGCGATCGTCTACGTCTTCACCCAGTCGGTCCGGGACGACGACCTGGCGGCGCTGGAGGCGTTCCGGTCGGTCTCGGCCCGGCTGGCCAGCAACCCGATCAATTCGCTCGGCCTGTTCAACAAGGTCGACAAGCTGGTCGGAGGTGCGGCCGACCCGTGGCCGGTGGCCGGTCCACTCGCCGCCGACCAGACCGGTGTGCTGCGCCGGGTGGTCTCCGAGGTGGTGCCGGTCGTCGGGCTGCTGGCCGAGACGACCGAGGCCGGACGGCTGACCGCCGCCGACTGTGAGGCGCTGCGCACGCTGGCCCGGCTGCCGGCCGGCGAGCGGGCGGTGCTGCTCGCCTCGGTCGACCTGTTCGCCTCCCGGGACTGCCCGGTCCCCCGCGAGCAGCGGGAGCGGCTGCTGCGGCTGCTCGACCTGTACGGCATCGGCTTCGCCATCGCCCAGTTCGCCGCCCAGCCGCAGCTGGCCAGCGGTGACCTGGTCCGGCTGCTCTTCGCCGCCTCCGGGTTCCCCCGGCTGCGCAACACCCTCGACCACGCCTTCCGGTGGCGTACCGATGCGATCAAGGCCGGCTGGGGGCTGTCCAGCCTGGAGAGGCTGGCCAGCCACGCCCCCCGGCCCGAGGACCGGGAACTGCTCCGGGACGCGATCGAACAGGTGCTGCAACAGCCGGAGTACCACCGGCTGCGGCTGCTGGAGGTGGCCCAGTTGGTCAGCTCCGGCTCGGTGGAACTGCCCGAGCCGATGGAGCAGGAACTGACCCGGCTGGCGCTCTCCACCGACCCGCAGTGGATCCTGAGCCTGCCGGCCGCCGCCCCGGAGCAGTTGGCCCGGGCCGCGCTGGAGGCCGCCACCCGGTGGCGGGTGTACGCGGTCGCCGGGGCGAGCCCGGCGCAGTCCCGGGTGGCACAGGTGGCGCACCGCGGCTTCTTCCTGCTCTCCCAGCGGGTACGCGCCGAGGGGAGCCTGCGGTGACCGCCGGCCGTACCGCCGCCGGGGCGGGTGCCGCACCGGCCCAGCGCGGCGGTGACCCGGAGGCGGCGCTCGGGGCGGCGCTGACCGGGGCGGTCGACGGCGGGCTGGCGTACCTGCGCAAGGTCGCCCCGGACGCGGCCGGCGAGGTCGACACGCTGCGCCGCCAGGTGGTGACCCGCCCCTCGATCGTGGTGGTCGGCGAGACGAAACGCGGGAAGAGTTCCCTGGTCAACGCCCTGGTCGGGGTGCCGGAGCTGTCGCCGGTGGACGTCGCGGTCGCCACCTGCTGTTACCTGGAGTTCGTGCCGGGGGCCCAGGCCGGTGCCCGGGCCTTCCTGCCGGGGCGGTCCGAGCCGCTGCCGCTGCGCGTGGCCGAGCTGCGGGACTGGGCCACCCCGCTGGGTCGGTTGCCGGACGACCAGCGCCCGCCCCGGCACATCGAGGTGACCCATCCGGCGCCGCTGTTGCAGTACCTGAGCCTGGTCGACACCCCGGGCACCGGCGGGCTGGACCCGGCGCACGCCGAGATCGCCCTGGACGCGGCGGCCAGGGCCACCGCCCTGCTCTTCGTGGTCGACGCCGCCGCTCCGTTCGCCCAGCCGGAACTCGATTTTCTGATCGAGGCGAGCAAGCGGGTCAACCTGGTGGTCTTCGCGCTGACCAAGACCGACGCGTACCCGGGCTGGCGGACGATCCTGGCCGACAACCGGGCGCAGTTGCAGGCCCACGCCCCCCGGTTCGGCGGCGCGTCGTGGTTTCCGGTCTCGGCTCGGCTGGCGGAGCTGGCCCGGACCATGCCGGCGGAGGCGGCTGGCGAGCTGCTCAAGGAGTCCCGGATCGCGCAGTTGCAGCACGCGCTGATCGGGGTGGCGGGCCGGGGCCACCTGCTGCGGCAGGCGAACCTGCTGCGCACGGTCCGTAGTGAACTGGTCCGGTACGACCTTGAGCTCGGTGACCGGCTGCGGGCGATCGACCCCGATCCGGCGGACCTGCACCGGATCAAGCAGGACCGGGCGGCGCTGGCGGCGCGGAAGCGTACCGAGTCGCGGCAGTGGTCGCTGGCGTTGAGCACCGAGACGCAGCGGGCCCGGGTCGAGGCGACCGGGCTGCTCCGGGGATACGTCGGCACCCTCCAGGAGGAGTTCCTGAACCGGATCGACAATGCCCGCAGCGAGGAGCTCAGGGGGCTGCCACAGCAGGTCGACGAGGCGTTGCACGCGCTGTCGGTGCGGCTGTCGGACGATCTGGAGGTGCGGTTCCGGCAGGTCGGCGAGCGGGTCCTCGCCGAGGTGTTCCAGCCGGAGGAGTTGCGTTTCGTGCTCGGGCGGCTCAACGCCACCCTGCGGCACGCGCTGGCCAGCAAGCCGCGCCGGTCCGGCGGCGGCCCGGACAACATGATGATCGCGATGTCGGCCGGGTCGATGGCGTTCCTGGCCGGCCGGGGTGCGATGGCCGGTGCCTCGGCGCTCGGCGCGGGTGCGCTGGTCGGCGGCAGCCTGCTGATCCCCTTCGCCGGGCTCGGCCTGGGGCTGGCCGCCGGTGGCTTCATCCTGTACCGGCGCCGGGTGCACACCGACCGGCAACAGGCCCGGACGTGGCTGCGGGAGGTGGTCACCGACGCCCGGGCGGCGCTCTCCGACGAGATCACCAACCGGTTCACCGACCTGCAGTACGCGCTGACCCTCGCCCTCGACGACGCGATCGAGCGCCGGCTGCGGCAGCTCGACGAGCGGATCGCCGAGATCGACGCGGCGGCGGCCGAGGACACCGCCGTCCGCGCCCGGCGCCGGGCCGCCACCAAGGCGGAGCGGGAGACGGTCCGGGCCCGGGTCAAGCAGGTCGACGAGGTGCTGATCCGAGCCCGGGTGTTGACACCGGCGGCCCCGGCCACCGAGGCACGGGGGGCGAGGACATGACCGACTACTGGGGCGGCTGGTCCGCCGACGAGCCGGAGTTCGGCGGCCCGGAGGGCGAGGACTTCGGCGACCTGACCCCGGATCCACCCGACGACGACCGCGGCTTCCCGGCCGAGGGGTTCGGTGGCGAACCCGATCCCGGTGACCCGACCGGGACGCCGGCCGACCCGCCGATGCCACTGGGCTACGACGACCTACCGACCGACGACCCGCCGACCGAGGCTCCGCCGACCGACGACCAGCCGACCGACGACCCGTACGCCGAGGCGGACCCGTACCCGGCGGCGGAGCCGGGGTCCGGGGCGAACGGCTGGGCGGAGGTGCCCGCCGAGGTCGGCTTCGGCGGCGCGGACCCGCCGCTCGGCGCCGACCCGGACCTCGACCCGTACGCCGACACCGGGCCGGCCTGGTGGGAGGCGACCGAGTTGCCGGATCTCGGCGCGCCGCCGGAGCCGGTCGACGGTTTTCCGTGGGCCGATCCCGCACTGCTCGGCCAGCCGGTCGACACGGTACCGCCGCCGCTGTCCGGAGCGGACGCCGCGACCGTCGCCCCGGACGAGTTGGCCGGGTACGCCGGCGAGGAACTGCCGGCCGACGGCGACCCGTGGGCGGCGCTGACCGCCTCCGAGGACCCGGCGACGAGTACGCTTGCCCGGTTCTGGTTGCCGGAGGAGCGCTGACGGAACACCGGGCCTTCCGCGCTGCTGCGGGCTTCGGCGCGTTCCTCCGACGCCGGCACGGAAGTGGCAACTGGCCGAACCTTTCAGGCCCCAGACGGAAGTGAGCAGCAGATGGCGGAGACGACGAGCGGCGACACCGGCGCCACGGCCCAGATCGGGGTGACCGGGCTGGCGGTGATGGGCCGCAACCTGGCCCGGAACCTGGCCCGGCACGGTCACCGGGTGGCGGTGCACAACCGGTCGCCGGAGCGGACCCGGAGCCTGGTCGCCGAGCACGGGGACGAGGGGACGTTCGTGCCGAGCGAGTCGCTCGCCGACTTCGTCGCCTCCCTCGAACGGCCCCGCGCCGTCATCGTGATGGTGAAGGCGGGCCGGCCCACCGACGACGTCATCGACGAACTGATCCCGTTGCTGGAACCGGACGACATCGTCATCGACTGTGGCAACGCGCACTTCGTCGACACCCGGCGCCGGGAGGAGACGCTGCGCGAGCACGGGCTGCACTTCGTCGGCACCGGTGTCTCCGGCGGCGAGGAGGGTGCGTTGCTCGGGCCGAGCATCATGCCCGGCGGCTCGGTCGAGGCGTACCGCAAACTCGGGCCGATCTTCGAGTCGATCGCCGCCCAGGTCGACGGGGTGCCGTGCTGCGCACACATCGGACCGGACGGCGCCGGGCACTTCGTGAAGATGGTGCACAACGGCATCGAGTACGCCGACATGCAGCTCATCGCCGAGGCGTACGACCTGCTCCGGGAGCGGCTGGGTGCGACACCGGCCGAGATCGGAAAGATCTTCGCCGGCTGGAACGAGGGCGACCTGGAGTCGTTCCTGATCGAGATCACCGCCGACGTACTCGGGCACGTCGACGCCCGCACCGGCAAGGCGTTCGTCGACATCGTCCTCGATCAGGCCGAGCAGAAGGGCACCGGCCGGTGGACGGTGCAGAGCGCGCTGGACCTGGGCGTGCCGATCACCGGGATCGCCGAGGCGACCTTCGCCCGCTCGCTGTCCGGGCACGGCGACCAGCGGGCCGCCGCGGCCCGGGCGTACGCCGACGCGGGCGGTGCGGCGCCGACCGGTGAGGTGGAGCGGGACGCGTTCATCGAGGACGTCCGCAAGGCGCTGTACGCATCGAAGATCGTCGCGTACGCGCAGGGCTTCGACCAGATCCGCGCCGGCAGCCAGGAGTACGGCTGGGACATCGACCCGGCGGCGCTGGCCACCATCTGGCGGGGCGGCTGCATCATCCGGGCCCGCTTCCTCAACCGGATCCGGGAGGCGTACGACGCCGACCCGCAGCTGCCGACGCTGCTGGTGGCGCCCTACTTCGTGCAGGGGGTCGCGGAGAGCGTCGCCAGTTGGCGGCGGGTGGTCAGCTACGCCGCGCAGGCCGGGGTGCCGGCGCCCGCCTTCGGCTCCTCGCTGTCCTACTACGACGGACTGCGCCGGCACCGGCTGCCGGCCGCGCTGATCCAGGGCCTGCGGGACAACTTCGGTGCACACACTTACCAGCGGGTGGACAGCGAGGGCAGCTTCCACACCCGGTGGGCGGGTGACCGCGCCGAGTCGCCGGCCTGACCTGCGGTACGCGGCGGCGGTCCGTCCCCGGCCCGGGGACGGATCGCCGCCGCCGGCACGGGGGGCCGGAGCGACCGACGCCGGTCAGCCGGGCCCGGCGCTGACGACCGCGACGAGCACGCCGAGCGCGGCGAGCACCAGCAGGGCCAGCGTTCCGGTCCAGACCAGCCCGGTCGTGCCGGTCCAGAACCGGCCGGCCGGGACGACGCCGGGTGGTCCCACCCCGGGCTGACCTGGCTGGGCCGGAGCCGGCTGACCTGGCTGGGCCGGAGCCGGCTGTAGCGGCGCCACACTCCGGTTCGGAGCCGGTCCGCCGACGGCCGCTGCGGGCGGTCCGGGCGGCGCCGCATCGGTTCGCGACAGTACCCGAGCGCGCCCCGCCGACGGCACCTGGGCGGGCCCGGCGGGCAGGTCGTCGAGCCGGAGGGCTCCCTCGGCGACCACCGTCTCAGGCTGCTCCAGGGTGGTCGGTGCGACGCCCAGCTCGACGTGGATCAGCCGGGCGGCCAGCGGAATCCGGCTGGAGCCGCCGACCAGGAAGATGCCGATCAGGTCGGCCGGGTCCAGCCGGGCGGCGGCAACGGTCCGAGCCAGGCAGGTGACCGTCTGCTGGAGCTGCCGGCGGATGAGCGACTCCAGCTCGTCCCGGGTCAGGTGCGCCCGCAGGTCCAGCGCCGGCAGGTGCAGTTCGGCGCTGGCGGCCCGGGACAGCAGTTCCTTGGCCGCCCGGACGTCGTCGTAGAGGAGCTCCCGGGCCCGGCGGTGGCCCGGGTCGGCCGGACTCAGCAGGCCGTGCCACAGCTCGGTCCGGCCGCCTGAGTAGCCCCGACCGAGGTGTTCGACCAGGGCGTGGTCGAAGTCCAGCCCGCCCAGGTCGGTCAGGCCGGACTCGGCCAGCACGTCGAAGCCGGCCCCGGTGCGGCGGACCACGGCGGCGTCGAAGGTGCCGCCGCCCAGGTCGTAGACGGCCAACGCCCGGCCGGGCGGCGCCGCCCGGCCGGGTACCGCCGAGTAGTAGGCGGCCGCCGCGACCGGCTCGGCGACCAGCCGGGGTGGCGGCAACCCCGCCGTGCGAGCGGCGGCGACCAGCACCCTCCGACGGCGCTCGCCCCACCGGGCCGGATGGGTGAGCCGGAGCTCGTCCACCCCGCCGAGCTGCCGGTACGCCTCGGTCGAGACCCGGCGCAGCACCGCGCCGACCAACTCGACGACCGGCACCTCCCGGTCGCCGAGCAGCACCGCCCCGTCGTCGATGCGCCGTTTCGGTGCCGGCTCGAACCGGGCCGGGTCGAGCCGGGCCGCCCGGGACGCGTCGCGCCCGGTCAGCGGCGTACCACCGGGGTCGAGACAGACCGCCGACGGCAGCAGCGGCGTGCCGTCGAAGATCAGTGGCCGGGCCGGGCCGTCGGCGCCCCGCACCATCGCCACGGTGTTGGAGGTGCCGAAGTCGATGGCGAGCAGCCGCATGCCGAGCAACCTATCGAAAACCGGGCCCGGCATACTCGCAGCGTGATCCGGGACTTCGCCTATCTCGACGCGCCGACACCGCTGGCGTTCGCGCACCGTGGCGGCGCCGCGCGTGGCGACGAGAACACCACCGAGGCGTTCGCCCGGGCGGTGCGGCTCGGCTACCGGTACGTCGAGACCGACGTGCAGGCCACCGCCGACGAGGTGCCGGTGGTCTTCCACGACGCGACCCTGCACCGGATGACCGGGGAACCCGGCCGGGTCGCCGGGCTGCGCTGGGCGGACCTGCGGACGATCCGGGTCGGCGGGGCTGAGGCGGTGCCCCGGCTCGACGACGTGCTCGGCGCCTGGCCACAGATCCGGTTCAACGTCGACGTGAAGGCCGACGGCGCGGTCGGGCCCACCGTGCGTACGGTCGACCGGACCGGGGCTGGTGACCGGGTGCTGCTCGCCTCGTTCAGCGACGTCCGGCTGGCCCGGCTGCGGACGCTGGCCGGGCCGAAGATCGCCACCTCGCTCGGGCTGCGCGGGGTGGCCCGGCTGCGGCTCGCCTCGCTGGCCAACCGCCGCCTGGTGCTGCCGCCGACGGTGGTCGCCGCCCAGGTACCGGTCCGCTACCGCGGGATCAAGGTGGTCGATCGGCGGTTCGTCGACTACGTGCACCGGCTCGGCCTCCAGGTGCACGTCTGGACCATCGACGATCTCACCGAGATGAACGAGTTACTCGACCTCGGTGTGGATGGCATCATGACCGATCACGTCGACGTGCTGCGCGAGGCGTACCAGAGCCGTGGCCACTGGCCGTCCGATCGGTAGGTCGGTCGGACCAGGCCGCCCGCCCCCGATACCGAAGGACCGATATGGCCGAGACCATCCCCACGGCGGCGCCGGACGCGCCATTGAGCACCCGGCAGGAGCGGGTCGGCTGGTACTTCTACGACTGGGCGAACTCGGCCTTCAACACGACGGTGATCACCGTCTTCCTCGGCCCGTACCTGACCTCGATCGCGAAGGCGGCGGCCGGCTGCGCCTCGGACGACCCGTGCCGGGGTGAACGGATCAGCCTGCTCGGCATCGGCATCGCGCCCGGCTCGCTCTTCCCGTACATGGTGTCGCTGTCGGTGTTCCTGACCGTCTTCGTACTGCCGCTGGTCGGCGCCGTCGCCGACCGGTCGCCGCGCAAGAAGGAGATGCTGGCGCTCTTCGCCTACATCGGCTCGGCGGCCACCGTCGGGCTGCTGTTCCTGACCGGCGACCGCTATCTGCTCGGCGCCGGCCTGTTCCTGGTCGCCAACATCTCCTACGGGGCGAGCATCGTCGTCTACTACTCGTTCCTGCCGCAGATAGCCGGGCCGGAGGAACGCGACAGCGTCTCCAGCATCGGCTGGGCGATCGGCTACATCGGCGGCGGCCTGCTGCTGGCGATCAACGTCGCGGCGGTGCTGTTCAAGGACTCGCTCGGGATGGACACCGGCGAGGTCGCCCGGTACAGCATGGTGTCGGCGGGCATCTGGTGGGCGGGGTTCACCACCATCCCGCTGATCCGGCTGCGCAACCGGCCGCCGGTCGCCGGACCGGCGCAGGGACCCGTACTGCTCGACGGGTTCCGCCAGCTCTGGCACACCCTGCGCAGCCTGAAGGCGTACCCGTTGACGTTGTTCTTCCTCGTCGCCTACCTGGTCTACAACGACGGCATCCAGACGGTGATCTCACTGTCGGCGGTGTACGGCACCGAGGAGCTCAAACTCCCCGACGACGTACTGGTGCCGACCATCCTGATGGTGCAGTTCCTCGCCTTCTTCGGTGCGCTCGGCATGGGGGCACTGGCGAAGCGGATCGGCGCCTGGAAGACGATCCTGGTCAGCCTGGTGCTCTGGACGGTGGTGCTGGCGGTCGCGTACCGGCTGCCGGCCCACCAGACGGTGCCGTTCGTGTTGCTAGGCGGCGGGATCGGCATCGTGCTCGGCGGCAGCCAGGCGCTGAGCCGGTCGCTGTTCAGCCAGTTGATCCCGAAGGGCAGGGAGGCCGAGTACTTCGGGCTCTACGAGATCTCGGACAAGGGGACGAGCTGGCTCGGGCCGCTGCTGTTCGGGCTGGCGTACGGGATGACCGAGAGCTACCGGGTGGCGATCATCTCGCTGCTGGCGTTCTTCGTGATCGGGTTCGTGCTGCTGGCCGCGGTGCCGATCCGGCGGGCGATCGTCGCCGCCGGCAACACCCCGCCGGAACGGCTCTGACCGGCCCTCACCGGCTCCGTTCTCCGGGACAGGGCACCTGTCGGTAGATCGGTCGCCCCGAATGCCCTTCGACGCCGGGCCCGACCGGGACCCTTCACCTGTTAGCGCTCACATGCTGTGACTCGGACGCCAGCTGGGCGCGGTGCTGTACCGGCGGTCAACACCAATCTCAACACCGGTGCCGACCCGCTCCGATGGCTAACAACAGTCAGGTCCTTGAATGTCTGGCGGGTGTCCCCGTACCATCCGGACAAGTTGTTAGCGCTCACTTGACCCTCACCTCGCCCACGTCGAGGGCCAGTCCCCCGGTCCGCCGCCCCGCATCACCACCCAGGAGATCCTCATGCCATCCCCGCCCCTGAGCCGCCGTCACCTGTTGCGGGCCGCCGCCGGCGGCGCGCTGCTCTCCGCCGCCGGCACCACCTTCCTCGGTGACCGCGCCGCCGCCGCGGTACTGCCCCCGGCCCGCCCGGATCTCGGCGTCTCGGCGTACCCGTTCGATCCGGGTCAGGTACGGCTCACCGCCGGCCGGTTCATGGACAACCAGAACCGCACGTTGAACTACCTGCGATTCGTCGACGTGGACCGGTTGCTCTACAACTTCCGGGCCAACCACCGGCTGTCGACCAACGGGGCCGCGTCGAACGGTGGCTGGGACGCGCCGACGTTTCCGTTCCGCACCCACATGCAGGGGCACTTCCTGACCGCCTGGGCCCAGGCGTACGCGGTGCTCGGCGACACCACCTGCCGGGACAAGGCGAACCACATGGTCGCCGAGCTGGCCAGGTGTCAGGCGAACAACGGGGCCGCCGGATTCTCCACCGGCTACCTGTCCGGCTTCCCGGAGTCCGACTTCACCGCCGTCGAACAACGCACCCTGAACAACGGCAACGTGCCCTACTACTGCGTCGACAAGACCCTGGCGGGTCTGCTGGACGTGTGGCGGTACACCGGCAACACCCAGGCGCGTACCGTGTTGCTGGCCCTCGCCGGCTGGGTGGACACCCGTACCGCGCGGCTGAGCGGCAGCCAGATGCAGGCGATGCTCGGCACCGAGTTCGGCGGGATGAACGCCGTGCTGACCGACATCTACCAGCAGACCGGCGACAGCCGCTGGCTGACCACCGCACGACGGTTCGACCACGCCGCGGTCTTCGACCCGCTCGCGGCCAACCAGGACCGGCTCAACGGCCTGCACGCGAACACCCAGGTACCCAAGTGGGTGGGCGCCGCCCGCGAGTACAAGGCCACCGGCACCACCCGCTACCGCGACATCGCCCGCAACGCGTGGAACATCACCGTCAACGCGCACACGTACGCGATCGGCGGCAACAGTCAGGCGGAGCACTTCCGCCCGCCCAACGCCATCGCGGGCTACCTCGGCAACGACACCTGCGAGCACTGCAACACCTACAACATGCTGAAGCTGACCCGGGAGCTCTGGTTGACCGAACCGGACCGGGTCGCCTACTTCGACTACTACGAGCGGGCGCTGCTCAACCACCTGGTCGGCGCGCAGAACCCGGCCGACAGCCACGGCCACATCACGTACTTCACACCGTTGCGCCCCGGGGGCCGCCGGGGTGTGGGACCGGCGTGGGGCGGCGGCACCTGGAGTACCGACTACAACTCGTTCTGGTGCTGCCAGGGCACCGGGATCGAGACGAACACGAAGTTGATGGACTCCATCTACTTCCACAACGGCGACACCCTGACGGTGAACCTGTTCGTGCCCTCGGTGCTGGACTGGTCGCAGCGAGGCATCACGGTCACCCAGAGCACCAACTATCCGGTGAGCGACACCACCACCCTGACCCTGGCCGGGACGATGAGCGGCTCGTGGGGCATCCGGTTCCGGATCCCGGCCTGGACCACCGGCGCGACGGTCAGCGTCAACGGCCAGCCGCAGAACGTGGCGACGACGCCGGGCAGCTACGCCACCGTCACCCGCACCTGGTCCGCCGGCGACACCGTCACCGTCCGGCTGCCCATGCGGGTGATCATGCAGGCCGCCAACGACAACGGCGACGTCCAGGCGATCACCTACGGCCCGGCGGTGCTCTGCGGCAACTACGGCAACTCCACGCTCGGCTCGCTGCCGTCGTTGACCGTTTCGTCGATCACCCGGACCAGCACCAGCTCGCTGGCCTTCACCGCGACCGCGAACGGCTCGACGGTCAACCTCGCCCCGTTCCACGACGCGCACGGCTTCAACTACACCGTCTACTGGAACACCGGCTCGGGTGGCGGCACCGGCTCCACCTACAAGCTGACCAACGCCGCCACCGGCCTGGTCCTCGGGGTGCGGGACATGTCCACCGCCGACGGCGGCCTGGCCGTGATGTGGGGCGACACCGGCACCGCCGACCACCGCTGGGTCATGGTGCCCGACGGCAACGCGGTACGGTTCCGCAACGTCAACAGCGGCAAGGTCCTCGGTGTGCAGGACATGTCGACCGCGGACAACGCCCGCGTCCTGCAGTGGGCGGACAACGGCACCGCCGACCACCGCTGGACACTGATCGACAACGGCGACGGCACCTACCGGATCCGCAACGTCCACAGCGGCAAACTCCTCGGCGTCCTCGACGGCTCCACCGCCTGGGGCGCGCAGGCCGTCCAGGACTCCGACAACGGCAGCGCCGACAACCGCTGGCGCCTGGTGGGCGTCAGCTGACCCGGCACGCCGGCGGAGGCGGCCCGGGTCAGCACGGTTACCGGCCGCCCTGCCGCGCGATCTGGCCTAGGGTTGTGCCCGGGGCGGATGCGTGGCAGGAGGCGCGGTATGGAGCCGATCGAGGTGGCGGCCGGTACGGCGCTGGTCGGCGCGATGGCCGGCGCCGGCTGGCCGGCGGCCCGGGCCGAGCTGGTCGCGTTCTGGCGGCGGATCCGGCCGGCGGAGGCGGACGACGTGGCCGCCGACCTGACCGAGGTACGCGCCGAGGTGCTCGCCGCCCGGCACGCCGCCGACCCCGCCCTGGAGCGGGCCCTCGCCGACACCTGGCAACGCCGGCTGCGGGAGCTGGTGCAGGACGACCGGAGTCTCGCCGCGGAGCTGCGGACCCTCGTCGACCAGCATCTCGTGCCGGCGTTGTCCGCCGGGCAGCGTCCCCGGGCCGCCGGCACCCGGCAACCGGACGGGAGCACCGAGCCGGGCTGATGGCACCGTGGTCGACGACACGGCGGGTCGAACCGGAAACTCCTGGTGGCCTAGGCTCCCGGACCGTGAGCGACGACAACCGTACCCGCCCGACCGTGCCCGCCGACGACGGATCCGCGCTCGCCCAGGCGTGCTTCGCGGCCGGCGACGGAAGGTTGCGGCATGGCGCCGCCCTCAAGTTCTTCTGGGGCCCGATGGACTGCGGCAAGTCGACCATGGCCCTGCAGATGAACTACAACCATGCCCGGCAGGGGCGCCGCGGGCTGGTACTGACCAGGATCGACCGTTCGCTCGGCCCGCAGATCACCACCCGGATCGGCCTGGCCCACGAGGCCATCGAGGTCACCGAGGACCTGGACCTCCGCGAGCTGGTCAGGGCCCGGTGGGCCGAGGGCGACCGGCTCGACTACCTGATCTGCGACGAGGCGTGCTTCTACACGGTCCGGCACATCGAACAGATGGCCGAACTGGTCGACCGCTACGACGTGGACGTCTTCGCGTTCGGTCTGGCCAGCGACTTCCGGTCCTGCCTGTTTCCGGCGGCACAGCGGCTGTTCGAACTCGCCGACGAGGTGACCCGGATCCAGGTCGAGGTGTTGTGCTGGTGCGGGCGCCCGGGGCAGCTCAACGCCCGGGTGGTCGACGGCGCCGTGGCCCGGGAGGGCGAGCAGGTGGTCATCGGGGACACCGTCGACGCGGCCGAGGTGCGTTACCAGGTGCTCTGCCGACGACACTTCCGCTCCGGCGACCTGGGCGGCAGCCGCTGACCGGCGATCATCCCGGTGCGGTTCCGGCGGCCCACGGTCGCCCCGTCCCGCCCCGGAGCACGGTCGCCCGGCAGTACCCCGGCCCATGCAGGATTCAGAACGGGTCGCCGCAGATCCGCCACTGGTCACCATCCTTGACCATCGGCATCTCCCGCCGATCCACGGCACCGGACCGGCGGGTCAGTGTCGCCGTCGCGGTCGCCCGGAGCTGACCTCGGTCGCTGGCGACCGTGACGTCGTCGATGGCGTACCGGCTGATCGTCGGCGGCACGGAGAGCCGCCGCTCGAACTCCTCACGGCTCCACCGCTCCCGGGTGTCCCCGCAGAGCCGGTCGTAGGCGCCGCCCGCGTCACCGCTGGTCACATCCTGCAGGAACGCCTCGGCGGCGTCCTGGGCCGCGCCGGAGGACTGCCGCACGTGCTGGTAGTTCCAGGCCCCGAGGCCGGCGGCACCCACACAGCAGACGAAGAGTCCGGCGGCGACCACCGACAGCACACCCCGGAACCGGCGAGGTCGCCGGGCCGCACGCCCGTCGGGCAGCTCGTAGCCCATGCCACCGACGGTAGAGAGCCGCCACGGCCGGTGGGTGCCGAACCGGCCGGGTTCCGGCACCGACCGGACCCCGGACAGCCGTTACCGGCGATGCACCGCCCATGATCGGTCGGGCGGTGCCGCCGAGGGCCCGCCGTGGTCTACGGTCGGGACCATCCCCGCCAGCTCTCGCCGGCCCACCGGCCGGCCCTCGCCCCCGAGGACGACGACGATGCAGCGCTACCTGCAGGCGGTTCCGGTACCCGCCGATCCGTACTCCAGCGACCGGCTGCTGCGGTCCTGGCTGGACCGCCAGCTCGGCCCGGACGGGCACGCCGCCGCCGTGGACCGACTCACCGCGCTCGCCACCGATGTCACCGGGCCACTGCGGGCCGCGCACGCCGACGCCGAGGCGCACCCGCCGACCCTGGTCCGCTACGGACCCTGGGGTGCCAGGATCGACCGGATCGAGACCTCCGCCGGCTGGCAGGCCCAGCGCGCGGCCGCCGCCCGACACGCGGTGGTCGCGCTGCCCTACCTGGCGCAGGCCCGGAGCACCTGGGGGGCGGCGGCCCGGGTCGTCCAGCACGCGCTGCTGCACCTGTACGGCCCGGAGTCGGCGACCTTCTCCTGCCCGGTGGCGATGAGCGACGGCGCCGCGGCGCTACTCACCCGCCCCGAGGTCGACCCGGCGGTCCGAGACGCGTGGCTGCCCCGACTGACCGCGACCGACCCGGCGGAGGCGGTCAGCAGCGGCCAGTGGATGACCGAGTCGCAGGGTGGCTCCGACCTGGCCCGGTCGACCACCACCGGTCGGCCCGCCGCCGACGGCTCCTGGCGGCTCACCGGCGAGAAGTGGTTCTGCTCGGCCGCCGACGCGGAGCTGGCGGTCGCGCTGGCCCGCCCGGAGGGCGCCGGCCGGGGTAGCCGGGTGCTGGTGCCGTTCCTGGTCCCGCGCTACGCCGCCGACTCGCCACTGGCCGGGCCGGACGCCGACCGGGACGCACCGGCGCCGGGGATCACGGTGCGCCGGCTCAAGGACAAGCTCGGCACCCGGGCGCTGCCGACCGCCGAGATCGGGCTGCACGACGCGTACGCCTGGCCGCTCGGCGACCCCTCCGGGCCGGGGCTGAACCGGGCGATGACCCTGGTCGTGGTGACCCGGTTGCACAACGCGGCGGCGGCCGCGGCCGGTATGCGCCGAGGACTCGGCTACGCCCTGGCATACGCCGAGGCACGCCAGGTGGCCGGCGGACGCCTGATCACCTCACCCCTGCACCGGGCCACCCTCGGCACCCTGGCGGTGGACGCGGCCGGGGCGTTCATGCTGGCCGGGCACGCGTTCGCGCTGCTCGGCCGGGTCGAGGTGGGATCCGATCCGGCCGCCGCGGCCGAGCTGCGGATCGTGGCGCCGCTGGCCAAGCTCGCCACCGGGCGGCTGGCGGTCAGCTCGGCCAGCGAGTACGTCGAGTGCTTCGGCGGCGCCGGGTACGTCGAGGACACCGGGGTACCTCGGCTGCTGCGGGACGCCCAGGTGCTGCCGATCTGGGAGGGCACCACCAACGTGCTGGCGCTGGACGTGCTCCGGGCCGTCCTCCGGGAGGACGCGGGTACACCGCTGCTGGCCCGGCTGGACGCCGCCACCGACCTGGGCCGACGGCTGCACCCGGCGCTGGCCGACGCGCTCGCCGCCGCGACGGCGGAGCTGCGGGACTCGATCGCCGAGGTGACCCCGGAGGCGGTCGCGGTGCTGGCCGGCGCGCGCGGGCTGGCGCTGCGGATGGCGCACGCACTGGCCACCGCTCTGCTGGTGGAGCAGGCGGCCGGCGGCGACGAGACGGCGGAGGTGGCCGCCCGGCTCTGGGCGCGGCGCTGGCTGCGCGGCGCGGACATCGCCGCGGAGGCACACCACGAACTGGACCTGCTCTGCTCAACCAGCTAAGCCGGCGCGGTCGGAGACCTTGGCGCGGTCGAGGGCGCTGGCGCGAGCCACCGCGTACCGTTCGCGGATCGCTGGCATGGCGTCCGCCTCGTACGTCTCCACGTGCCCGGTCGTCCACGACGGCGGCCGCTGCCCGCCCGACAACACCCAGGCCGCTTGGCGGGCAGCGCCGTCGGCGACGTACTCCCCCAGCGGTGGGGCGAGCACGGGGCGGCCGAAGACGGTGGGCGCGATCCGGCGGACCGCCGCCGAGCGGGCGCCGCCGCCGACCAGGATGACCCGGTTGACCATCGTGCCCCGCGCTGTGAGCGCCGCCAGCCCGTCGGCGAGTGCGCACAGCATGCCCTCCACCGCAGCGCGGGCCAGGTGCGCGGGGGTCGAGGTCCGCAGGGTCAGGCCATGCACGGCTCCGGTGGCGTGCGGGCGGTCCGGTGTGCGCTCGCCCTCCAGGTAGGGCACCAGGACCAGCCCGTCGGCACCCGGCGGGGCGGACAGCGCCAGCGCGGACAGTTCCGCGTGGTCCACCCGCAGCATGGCCGCGACCGCGTCCAGCACCCGGGCGGCGTTGAGCGTACAAACCAGTGGGAGAAAGCGGCCGGTCGTGTCGGCGAACCCGGCCACGATCCCGCTCGGGTCGGCGGCCGGCACGTCCGCCACGGTGAACACCGTGCCAGAGGTGCCGATCGACACGACCACGTCGCCCGGGTCGGCGTCGACACCCAGCGCCGCCGCGGCGCTGTCGCCGGCGCCGGGGCCCAGCGGCGCGCCGCTGGGCAGGTGCCCGGCCCGCCCGGTCGGCCCGAGCACCTGCGGCAACAGCACGTCGTCGCGGCCGAACGCCAACCGGAACAGGTCCGGACGGTATTCACCGGTCGCGGCCGACCAGTACCCGGTCCCACTGGCGTCGCTGCGGTCGGTACGCAGCGCAGTTAGCCCTGGTGCGCCTGCTAGTCGCCAGGTCAGCCAGTCGTGCGGCAGGCAGACCGCGGCCGTACGGGCGGCGTTGTCCGGCTCTGCCGAGGCCAGCCAGCGCAGCTTGGTGACGGTGAAACTGGCCACCGGTACCAGGCCGACCGCCTCCGCCCAGGCTCGTCGCCCGGCCTCGCCGCCGCCGAGATCAGAGATCAGGTCTGTGGCGGCGCCGGCCGAGCGGGTGTCGTTCCACAGCAGGGCGTCCCGGACCACCGTGCCGTCGGCGTCCAGGCACACCATGCCCTGCTGCTGCCCGGCGATCGAGGCAGCCGCCACGTCGTCCAGTCCGCCGGCCCGCGCGACCGCGTCGGACAGCGCGGCTGCCCACGCCGCTGGCGGCACGGCGGTGCCGGTGGGGTGCGGTGCGCGACCCTCGCGTGCCAACTTCCCAGTCTCGGCGTCGCGGATGACGACCTTGCACGACTGGGTCGACGAGTCGACCCCGGCGACGAGTGGCACCGGTCCCTCCCGGGTTGTCGGGTACGGAGCAGGTGGTGCGGTTGGTCAGCGGGGAGCGGAGCAGGTGGTCTACGGAGAGCTGGTTCGAGCCGAACGAACCCGACGCCCTCGAACGGGTGGACAATTTGTTTATTGGGTGAATTATTTGCCGCGCCAGGGGCGTTGTCAAGACCGGGACGCAGGGGCGCCGGGTTGGCCGGCGTGGCGCGGGCGTGGCGGCCAGCGGCTCAGCCGTGGCGGCGGGCCCGGGCCGCCCAGATCGCGTACGCCGGGTCCCGGTCCAGGTTGTGCCGGTCCCGGTCGTAGCGACGGGTGGTGCGCGGGTCGGCGTGCCCCATCGCATCCTGCACGTCCTCCAGCGGCACTCCCTCGGCGCGGGCCGAGGTGGCGAAGGCGTGCCGCAGCGAGTGCGGGGAGAGTCGTTCCCAGGCAGGAATGCCGGCCGCCCGGGCCAGCCGCCGGACCAGCCGGAACACGGCGTGCCGGTCGAGCCGGTTGCCGGTGGCGGTCACCAGGAGGGCTCCGGTCAACTGCTCCACCGGTCGCCCCGCCACGAGGGCGCGTGCGGCCAGGTAGGCGTCCACCGCGCACGCCGATCCCGGGGTCAACGCCCGGCGGCGGGCGCGGCCGCCCTTGCCGACGAACCGCACGCTGCGGTGCCCTCGCTCCCGACCGAGGTCGGCCAGGTTCAGCGAGACCAGCTCACCGACCCGCAGCCCGAGGTCGGCGAGGAGAACCAGTACCACCCGGTTGCGCAGCGCGTTGGGGCCGGCGTCGGCCTCGGCCGCGGCGAGCAGCGCGTCGACCTCGTCCGAGGTCAGACCCACCGTGGCGGAGTGGTCCCGGTCGACCCGGGGCCGGTCGGCGCCGGAAACCGGATTGGCCGGCACCGCACCGAGCTTGCCGAGAAACGTGTACCAACTGGACAGCGCGGAGAGCTTCCGGGCCACCGTGGCCGCGGTCAGCGGGCGGTGGCTGCGCGGGTCGACGCTCGCCTCCAGCTCGCGGGCGAACGTGTTGACGTCGAGGAAGGTCGCGTCGAGCGGGTCGAGTTCCCGGCTGGCGCACCAGCCGAGCCAGCCGGCGATGTCCCGCCGGTACGCGGCCCGGGTGTGTTCGGACAACCGGCGGTTACGCAGCCAGGCGTCGGTGAAGTCGGCCGGGGTGGAGACCGGCACCGGTCGGGCCGCCGGCCGGCGAACCAGGGTGGATCGGGACACGTGAGGAAGTTTTTCAGACCATTCGCCCGATCCCCCGCCAGACGCGCCCGACGATCTCCAACTCCCGGCGGCCGGGCGGTCGCGCCGGAGGTGCCCGGGCTGATCGGGGCGATCGCTGGCGCAGCCGGAATCGCTGGCCGGACGGCCGACGCGCGCCGGTCCGGTTCGACCGGACGGGCGCGCGTCGCGCGGCGGCGGGTGGCGGAGATTAGGAGTTGATCTGGCGGGGAGTGGCGCCGGAGACGGCGACCTCGACCCGGCGCGGCTTGGCCCGCTCGGCCACCGGGATGCGCAGGGTCAGCACCCCGGCCTCGTAACCCGCCTCGAGCTTGTCCGTGTCGAGCGTGTCGCCGAGGAAGAGCTGGCGGGTGAAGACCCCCATCGGCCGTTCCGCGGCGACGAGCTCCACCTTGTCGCCGGTCGGCCGGCGCCGTTCGGCCCGGACGGTGAGCACGTTGCGCTCCACGGTGCACTCGATGCTCTCCGAATCGACGCCGGGCAGGTCGAACGCGGCGTAGAAGTAGTCGCCGTCGCGGTAGGCGTCCAGATGCATGACCGCCGGTCGGCTGCTGGTGCCGAAGAAGTGCTCGGCGATCCGGTCGATCTCACGAAACGGGTCGGTACGCATCAACATCGTCGGTCCTCCTCGGTTCTCCTGGGTCGAAGGTCGGGTTGAGTCGAGGTGACTCAACTTCTCTTCCTTGTTACCGCGCGATGGCTCCGGCGTCAACCCCGGCTCTGCCGGTCAGCTCAGTCGCTTCTCGAACCAGTGGTCGGCGTACGGCGCCTCCGAGTAGGCGGGCACCTCCCGGTAGCCGTGCCGGACGTACAGCGCCCTGGCCTCCACCAGGTCGTGCCGGGTGTCCAGCCGCATCGTCGTCGCGCCGCGCGCCGCCGCGGCCTGCTCCACGGCGGCGAGCAGCCGCGCTCCGCCCCCGCGCCGGCGCGCAGCCGCCCGGACGAACACCCGGGTCACCTCGGCGTACGGCAGGGCGTCCAGCCGTACGCCGGCACAACCGGTCGGCTCGTCGTGGTACCAGCCGACCAGGAACAGCCCGGTCGGCGGGCGCAGGTCACCGCTCGGCTCCTCCACCAGCACCTGCTCGATCTCGGCGTCGAGGGCCGGCCGGCGATGGTAGCGGCTGACGATCTCGGCGTAGTAGTCCCTCAGCAGGGCGTCCGCCACCGGGCCGTCGACGGGTTCGGCGCGGACCGTCCAGCCCTGGGCCACATAGCTTTCCACCTGGTCATTCTGGCGTTGCCGTCCACCGGCTTTCCCGCTACCGGTTCCCGCGCCGGCCGAACGGTCGCGCGACGCGGCGCGGGGGCGGCCCGGCCGGGCGGTCACCACTCGAACAGGTCACGCAATGCCTCGCCGATCCGGGCCATGCTCGCGCCGGTCGCCATCCCCACCCGCTCCACCGCCACCGCCGACGGCACCCGGCGCAGCCGGTTCACCACCACGACCCCGGTGACCGGATCCGTCTCGGCCAGCGGCACCACGAACGGCGGCAGTTCACCACTGCCGCGCTGCCGGACGATCGGGGCACAGTACGGGGACGCGGAGGGCCGGTCGTTGTGCCCCTCGCCGGAGAGCACGATGACCCGGTGCCTGGCCTGCTGGGTACGGTCGCCGACGGTCCAGATCTCGCCCCGCTTCACGCGGCACGGGGTCCGGCGAGCGTGTCCGGGTTCAGGCTGAGCACGACCTTGCCTGCCATATCGGCGATGGTACGCCCGGCGGCATCGGCGGAGACGCCCGCACGCGTGTGTCGGGGTCAGCGGCCCGGCCCGACCAGCCCCAACTCGTACGCGATGATCACGAGCTGTACCCGGTCCCGGGCGCCGAGTTTGGCCAGCAGCCGGGCCACGTGCGACTTGGTGGTCGCCATCGTGATGAACAGCTCCTCGGCGATCTCACCGTTCGAACGGCCCTGCCCGACCAGGGTCAGCACCTCACGCTCCCGCTCGGTGATGCCGGCGACCGGGCGTACCGGACGGGCAACCGCCGGGGCGGCCTCGACGAAGCCGGCGATCAGCCGGCGGGTCACGCTTGGCGCGATCAGGGCGTCACCCGCGGCGACCACCCGGATCGCCCCGAGGATGTCGTCCACTGCCATGTCCTTGACCAGGAAACCGCTGGCACCGGCCCGGAGTGCGCCGTAGACGTGCTCGTCCTCGTCGAAGGTGGTCAGCACCAGCACCCGGGTCGCTCCGTTACCGGCCACGATCCGCCGGGTCGCCTCGATGCCGTCCATGCCCGGCATCCGGATGTCCATCACCACCACGTCGGGCCGGATCTCCCGGGCCAGCTGGACCGCCTCCGCGCCCGTACCCGCCTCCCCCACCACCGACAGGTCGGGGGTGTCGGCGACGAGTACCCGCAGCCCGGAACGGACCAGGGGCTGGTCGTCGACGAGTACCACCCGAACACTCATCGCGGTACCGCCGGGGTGGGAACGGTCTCCGGCAGCGGCAACCGGGCCGCCACCCGGAAACCGCCGCCGGGCACCGGTCCGGCCTCGAAGTCGCCGTGCAGCAGGCCGACCCGCTCCCGCATCCCGGTGATCCCGAACCCGGTGGCCGCGACCGGGCCGCCGCGCCCCTCGTCGACGACCTCGACGCACAGGTCGTCGGCCCGGTAGTCGAGAATCACCCGGCACCGTGCCGTACGGGCGTGCCGGACGACATTGGTCACCGCCTCCTGCACGATCCGGTACGCGGACAGCTCGATGTCGGCGGGCAGCGGACGCGGCCCACCCCGCCGGCACAGCTCGACCCGGACGCCGGCCTCCGAAGTCGCCCGGAGCAGCCCGTCGAGGTCGGCGAGCCCGGGCGCCGGATCCCGGGGCGCCGGGTCGGACGAGTCCCCCTGACGCAGCCCGCCGAGCACCCGGCGCAGGCCGGCGAGGGTCTCCCGGCTGGTCGTCTCGATCACCCGCAGCGCGGCGCCGGCCTCGGCCGGCTGGGTCTGGATCACCCGGCTGCCCACCCCGGCCTGGATCGCGATGACGCCGATGCTGTGCGCCACCATGTCGTGCAGCTCACGGGCGATCCGCAGCCGTTCGGCGGTGACCGCCTGGGCGGTGGCCTGCGACCGCAGCGCCTCGGCGTACCGGCGCCGGGCCCGTACCGAGTTGCCGATCATCCAGGTGGCCAGCATCGCCAGGGCGGGGATCTCCGGCTGGTAGACGGCGTTGTCGCCAGGGTCGAGGTAGCCGATGGCGATCTCCGCGCAGAGCGTCAGCGCGGCGACCGGCACCGACAGCCGCCGGGACCTGGTCGCCGCGACGAACCCGACGGCCAGGTTGATCGCCAACAGCTGCAGGTACCTCAGGTCGACGAGGTAGTCCTGATCCCAGGATCTGATCGTGGCCGTCATCGTCGCCGACGCGATCAGCATCAGCGCCAGGCCGGCGAGCGGGCCGCGTCGCAGCAGGACGGCGGGCAGTGCCATCACCAGGGCCGGCAGCGCGTACCGGGGGATCGTCTCCAGCATGCTCTGGTGGTAACGGCCGGGGCCGTCCGGGACGATCGCCACGGTAAGGGCCAGTGCCATCGGGAACGCGGCGAGTGCGCACCAGATCACGGCCGTGCGCGCCGCCGCCGGCAGGCGGTACCGCAGCGGTGGCCGGAGCAGGTGCAGGGTGGCGTCCACCCGGCGAGACTAGCCACCGACCGGCCGGCACGGCATCGGTCCACGGACGTAATCCCGCAGGCTGGCGCCGTATCGGCCGGGTCCGCCACCCGTGAACACCGGCGGGGGTCGACCTCCTCCGGACGTGCCGACCGGCGGGCGCCGGTCGTCGGGAGGTGCTCCGAGTCGACGAGGTCGGCCCGGACGACCGTCCCGTGCCCACCAACCGGCGGTACGCAGCGGCAACGACCCGACACGTCACCACGGCCCCGGCCGCCGCCCGGTCGGTGATCTCGTTCATGATGGCGTCGTCGTCCACCAGGGTGCGGTAGACCCGACCGCGGCCGTAGCGTACGGAGTGCGGGATGGCCGAACAGAGGCTCGGGGAGGCGGGGGCATGCGTCGCGGGCGCGGAACAGGACCGGTCATCGTGCCGGAGACGCGGAACTGGCGCATCGCCCGAGCGGGCCGTTCTCGGCCCGCTCGGCGGCCGGCGGCGGTACAGATGATCATGGACGGCGACCGAGCCCTTCCGGCACGGCATGAACGCCGGTGACCCGGCACAGGATCGCCGATGGCTGAGGAAGGCCATCGAGCTGTCCCGGTTGTCACCACCCTCGCTGACCCACTACGCGGTCGGTGCCATCATCGTCGACCGGCGCGGCGACGTGTTGGCCACCGGCTACACGGGCGAGACCGACCCGCATCACCACGCGGAGGAGGCCGCCCTGACCAAACTCGCCGACCGCGTAGTCCCGGATCTGTCCCAGGCAACCCTCTACACCTCGATGGAGCCGTGCACCGTCCGCAGGTCACGGCCGGATCCCTGCACCGACCTGCTGCTCGATGCCGGCATCGCGCGGGTGGTGCTGGCGCTGCGGGAACCGCTGCTCTTCGCCGACTGCGACGGCGTGGAGACCCTCCGCGGCGGCGGGGTCGAGATCGTCGAGATCGGCGAACTGGGTCAGCTCGTGGTCACGATGAACGCGCACCTGCTCGGACCGGTCGCCGGTCCACGCAACGGTTGACGAGCGCCTTCCACGGGATACGACGGCCCCCACTGCCCCGCCGGTCCCGTCCTGCTAGCGACGGCGGCGGGCCCGAGCCGCCCAGATGACGTACGCGGGGTCGCGGTCGAGGTTGTGCCGGTCTCGGTCGTAGCGGCGGGTCGTGCGCGGGTCCGCGTGCCCCATCGCGTCCTGCACGTCCTCCAACGACACCCCTTCGGCCCGGGCGGTGGTGGCGAACGCGTGCCGCAGCGAGTGCGGCGACAGCCTCGCCCAGGCGTGTATCCCCGCGGCCCGGGCGAGTCGGCGGACCAGCCGGAACACCGCGTTGCGGTCCAGCCGGGCACCGGTCGCGGTGACCAGCAGCGGACCGGTCAACTCCGGCACGCTCAGCCCCTGGGCGGCGGCCCTGGCGGCCAGATAGGCATCCACCGCGTACGCGGTGCCGGGGGTGAGGGCGCGGCGGCGGACCTTGCCGCCCTTGCCGACGAAGCGGATGCTGCGATGCCCACGCTCGGTGCCCAGGTCGGTCAGGTCCAGCGAGATCAGTTCGCCGACCCGCAGACCCAGGTCGGCCAAGAGGGCGATGGTGGCGCGATTGCGGACGGCGGTCGGCCCGGTGTCGGCCTCGGCCGCCCTCAGCAGCGCATCGACCTCGTCGGGGGTCAACCCGACGGTGGCGGAGTGGTCCCGGTCGACTCGCGGGCGGTCGGCGGCGGCCACCGGATTGGCTTCGACGGCGTGCAGCTTGACCAGGAAGTCGTACCAGCTGGACAGCGCGGAGAGGCGGCGGGCGACGGTGGCCGGGCTGAGCGGGCGGCCACTGCGGAGCGCCAGCGTCGCCTCCAGCTCACGGGCGTACGCGTTGACGTCGAGGAACGTCGCCCGCAGCGGATCGAGGTGGTGCTCTCCGCACCAGCGCAGCCAGCCGGCGACATCTCGCCGGTACGCCTCGCGGGTGTGCGTGGACAGCCGCCGGTTGTCCAGCCAGGCCTCGGTGAAGTCGGCGGGCCCGGCGGCCGTCAGTGCCGGAGTGCTCGACCTGCGGGGCACGGCTTCGGAAGGCGGCATTCGACTTCTTCCTCGGGTGCCCGACGCCGTACGAGTCGAAAAGCGTACGTGAGGAAAGGCATCGCGGCCGGGACGACACGCCGCACGGGTGGCGGGTGTCGTTGACCGACCGTCCCCGGCGGGTGTCACCGCCGACCGCCAGGACAACCGGAGCGGCCCCGCTATCCTCTCGACGTGCTCTCCCGGATCAGCGGACTGTCCCGCCATTTCACCGAGGAAACACTCCGGACGTACCTGTTGGACCGCTCGGCACGCGTGGCGGACGGCTGCCTGATCGTACGCGGCTACGGAAGCCGGCGAGGCGTGCACCAGAAGGTCGCCGGTCGGGCATGGGCACACATCGCCGCATATGTCGTCTTCGTCGGCGACTACGATCCCGAGCTGGAGGTCGACCAGGTCTGCGCCGTGCCGGACTGCATCGAGCCGACCCACCTGCGTCAGGTCAGCCGTGCCGAGAACTGTCGTAGTCGCAGGCAGCAGCCTCGGTGCCGCAATGGACACGATCGCGAGATCGATGCCCGCACCGGTCGCTATCGCAAGGTCTGCCGACGGTGCAACAGTGACGCGCAGAAGCGCTGGCGCGAACGGCAGGCACGCCAGGTCGCCGAGGGACGCGCCAGCTACGGCCGCGCAACGGATTGACGCCGACGCCGAAACCTCCGTCCCGTACCCGGGCCGGGCACTGGAAAATCAACGATGGCAACTATCTGCCTATACCATGTCGACGCAGTGTTGCGCGTTGAGTGTTGCTGCAAGCAGCGAGGCGGGAGCGGCCGGAGGCTGGCGATGGAGTTGCGGATGCTGGGGCAGGTGCAGATCCGGGTAGCTGCTCGCGTGGTACCGGTCGGGCCGCCGCAGCAGTGCGCGGTGCTGGCGGCCCTGGCCATCGACGCGGGCCGACCGGTCTCCGTCGACGTCCTGGTCGACCGGGTATGGGGCCCGGCCGCACCGCCGCGCGCACGCCGGACGCTGCACACCTATGTCACCCGGATCCGGCGCCTGCTGGAGCACTCCGACACCACCGACAACCGGCCTGTGCGACCAGTGCGCCGCACCGCCGCAGGATACGTCCTCGACATCGACCGTCTCCGGGTGGACCTGCATCGGTTTCGTGACCTGGTAAGGCGGGCGGGTGAGTCGCACTGCTCCGGGGACCGACGGGCCGCGATGTTGCGCGAGGCCCTGGATCTCTGGCACGGCGAGCCACTCACCGGCCTGAGTGGGCGATGGGTGGAGCGGACCCGCGAGAGGTGCCGGCAGCAGCATCTCGACGCGGTGCTGGCCTGGGCCCAGGCCGAACTACAGATCGGCAACCCGATCGTCGTCGTCGGCCCGCTGACCGACCTGCTCGACGAGTACCCGCTGGTCGAGCCGTTGGCCGGCGCCCTGATGCGGGCCCTGCACGCCACCGGTCGCGACGCGGAAGCCGTGGACCGGTACGCCACCACCCGCCAGCGGCTGGCCGACGAGCTCGGCGTCGAGCCCGGGGCCACACTGCGGGCCCTGCACGTGGCGATCCTGCGCGGGGAGCTCGACCGGGCCGCACCCGCGCCACCCACGGCGCCAACCCGGCACGTGCCGGCGCAACTGCCGCCTGACGTGTACGGGTTCGCCGGCCGCGGCGGTGAGCTGGATCAGCTCGACACCATCCTGGACCGGGCCGCCGAACAGCCCACCGCAGTGGTCATCTCGGCGCTGTCCGGCACCGCCGGGGTGGGCAAGACCGCGCTGGCGGTGCACTGGGCGCATCGGGTGGCCGACCGGTTCGGCGACGGACAGTTGTACGTGAACCTGCGCGGGTTCGGCCCGGGCGGCTCGGTGATGAACCCGGCCGAGGCGGTGCGCGGGTTCCTCGACGCGTTCGCGGTACCGCCGCAGCAGGTCCCGGCCGGGGTGGACGCCCAGATCGGCCTCTACCGCAGCCTGCTGGCCGGCCGGCGGGTACTGGTCGTGCTGGACAATGCCCGGGACGCCGACCAGGTCCGCCCGCTGCTACCCGGCGCACCGGGCTGCCTGGTGGTGGTGACCAGCCGGAACCAGCTGCCCGGCCTGGTCGCCACCGAAGGTGCCCGTCCCATCGCGCTGGACCTACTCCCGGTCGACGAGGCACGACAACTGCTGTCCCGCCGTCTCGGACCGGCCCGGGTGGCGGGCGAACTGCCGGCCGTCGACGAGATCATCACCCGGTGCGCGCGGCTGCCGCTGGCGCTGGCGATCGTGGCGGCCCGGGCAGCCATCGATCCGAGCCTGCCGCTGGCAACGTTGGCCGGTGAACTGCGCGACACCCGGGGCAGCCTGGACGCGTTCGCCGGCGCCGATGCGGCGATCGACGCCCGGTCCGTGTTCTCCTCGTCGTACCGGGCGCTCAGCCCCGGCGCGTCGAGGCTGTTCCGGTTACTCGGGGTACACCCCGGCCCGGACATCGGCCTTCCCGCCGCCGCAAGCCTCGACGGCACCCCACCCGCGCAGGTGGGACCGCTGCTCGCCGAACTCACCCGCGCCCACCTCGTCGCCAAGCAGGCCCAGGGCCGGTACGTTCTGCACGACCTGCTGCGTGCCTACGCCGCCGAACTCGCCCATGCCCTCGACGACGAGGACGACCGGAACGCGGCGGTGCGGCGGGTGCTCGACCATTACCTGCAGACCGCGCACCGCGCCGCCCGGCTGCTGGACCCGCACCGCGACCTGATCACCCTGGCCGACGTCCATCCCGGGACGACGCCCGAGGAACTCGGCGACGAAGCTCGGGCGACAGAGTGGTTCACCGTCGAGCACGCCGTCCTGCTCGAGGTCGTCCGGCTGGCCGTCCGGGTCGGGTTCGGCACCCACACCTGGCAGCTGACCTGGACCCTCACCGACTTCTTCGACCGGGGCGGGCACTGGCAGGACCAGATCACCGCCCATACCGCCGCGCTGGCTGCGGCGCGACGGCTGGCCGACCGCACCGGTCAGGCGTACGCCCATCGGGGTCTGGCCCGCGCCTATGCCCGGCAGGGGCGGGAGGACGACGCGTACACCCACTATCGGGAGGCGCTCGCGCTCTTCTGCGAGTTGGGCGACCACACCGGCCAGGCGTACACACACCGTGGTCTGGCCTGGGTGTGCGAGCAGAAGGGGCGCTGCGGGGAGGCACTGCGCCACGCCCAACAGGCACTCGAGCTGTACCGGATCGCCGGCCACCGGGGCGGGCAGGCCAGGGCGCTGAACTCCGTCGGCTGGTTCCACACCCTGCTCGGCGACCACCGGCAGGCGCTGACTCACTGCCAGCAGGCCATCGTCCTGCATCGGGAGATCGGGGACCGTCCCGGCGAGGCCGACACCTGGGACAGCCTCGGCTACGCCCATCACCAGCTCGGCGACCACCACCAGGCCGCGGTCTGCTACGAGCACGCCCTCGAGCTGATCCGCGGCTTCGGCGACCGCTACTCCGAGGCCGCGGTCCTCAACCATCTCGGCGACACCCGCCGGGCGGCGGGTGACATCGGCGAGTCCCAGCGAATCTGGCAGCGCACCCTGGAGATCCTCGATCAGCTCGGACACCCCGAGGCCGAGCAGGTCCGCGCCAAGCTGGCCGGCTGACGATCCAGCCCACGCCCGCGGCCGTCGACAATCCGTTGAGAACTCGACCCACAGCCCCGCCGGATGCTGAGGCGGCAACCGCAGAGGTTGCCAGCCACGCCCTTCACAACGGGAGTGGCATGTCAGTCGCGGCAGAGGAGGGCCTGTGAAGCCAGTAAAGAGACTGTCGGGTGTCCTGATCGGTGTGCTCGCCACGGTCGCCCTGCTCCTCGGGGTGTCCGTGGCGCCCGCCCAGGCGTCGCCGACGGTCGGCAACATCGGGCTGGGTTCGTCCAACACGTCCGGGGTGCGATGCGTCCAGGCCGGCCTGAACTACGTCGGTGGCCAGGGCCTGACTGTCGATGGCCGCTTCGGGCAGGCGACCAAGGGCGCCGTCGAGAACTTCCAGCGCTTCTTCGGCCTGGGCGTCGACGGCATTGTCGGCAAGGCCACCGGCACGGCACTCATCGACATGGTCAACTACAAGGCCGGCTACCCCATGTGGCCGCACGGCGGCGGCTGCTGGTCGG
This sequence comes from Plantactinospora sp. B6F1, assembly GCF_040120695.1. Classification (NCBI taxonomy): domain Bacteria; kingdom Bacillati; phylum Actinomycetota; class Actinomycetes; order Micromonosporales; family Micromonosporaceae; genus Plantactinospora; species Plantactinospora sp. B6F1. The sequence goes on from NZ_JBEEAC010000014.1 coordinate 47,219, forward strand.
TCATCCCGACCTACGCCTGATCGACGAAGAGGCCGGGGCGTTCGAGGCTGCGGGCATCCGTGAAGGGTGTTGGGGGATCTGTTGTCATCGCAGGTCTCCCGCATCCTTCGCAGAAGTTGATGGCTGGTCGACCGGGTTGGTGCTGGGCAGCGTGCCTGGCTCCTTGGGTTCGCTGGAATCGGCGGTTCGGCTGCTGGATTCCCCGAGCGTGGAGCCGTCGCCGAAGGTCCAGTGGGGGTACTGCCTGATGAGGTGCGCGTTGTGGGTTTCCCAGTCCGCGCCGGTGAGGCGGTTGGGCGGGGTGAGGCGGACATCGCCGTCGTCGTTGACCGAGTAGCCCCAGGAGAACCGGCCAGTGGTGCCACAAGTCGCTCGAATCGGCGAACAGGTCGAACGGGTCCATCTCGAACTCGCGGCCTTGTGAGGCGTTGCCGGGATAGCGGACCAGTTGCACCCATCCCAGCAGCGCCCAGTAGCCATGGCCGGTGGAGTGGACTGTGGCTGTGCAGACGGGAAGGCCGCGATCGCGGGTCGTCTTGCCGAGTGCGGTGGGGTCATCTTGGGTACGCAGGAGACGGATACGCGCCCGCTGGTTTCGCCGTAGCGGAAGTCGATGTCCATGCACAGGGAACGGCTTGCCAGTTCACCAGTCCGCCTCCGGAACTGGCGGGTTGTTTCTTAGATGCGCAACGCCGGCTGACTGCCCAACCGGGTCGCGCAGAAACTGGGGGGCGACCAGCGTGCAGCTTGGTCGCCCCGGCCCGGTCGGTTGACGACCGGCCTATTACGCGTCCACGACGTTCCAGTAGGACCACACCGCTGGCGGCCCGCAGACGGCGCGAAGGCTGTACGCCCCCGGAGCCGGCAGCACCGGGCTGTACCCACGGATCAGCGGGTCGGTGCATTCCAGGTAGATCTGGATCGCACCGGTGTAGACGTAGCAGTAGAAGTCGATGGAGTAGCCCGGCGGGTAGTACCCGTAGTAGCAGTTGAACTGCGAAACGGCGGCGGTCTTGGCGGAGGTGGGCATCTGCGTCATCCGGGACAGGTCGGGCTTGCCCTTCTGGACGGTGAACATCCCCGGGGCCACCGGGTGGCCCTTGCCCACGGCCAGGTCGCCGGCCGGTGCCGGTGCGGGCGCCGGTGCCGCAGAGGCCGGTGTCGCGATGACGGCGCACGCTGCCAACGTGACCAGCGCGGCTACCACCAGCCGCAGTGTTGTTGCGATGCCGGACCTCGATCCGGCGGACGGTCGACTCATGTGGCCAGCTCCTCGGTCGGGTTCCGATGGGGCGACTCCGCCATCGGGAGAATCCGAATATGGCGCCCGGCACTGGACAGAATCTGGAGCGCGACTGGACGACGGGACAGCGAGCCTCCAGACCGTCACTTCCCCCGACCACGCTGGTCGACAAGGTCGAAGTGCGCTGTCCAGTTCATCGGCCGGGTGTCGAGGCGGGACGGCGCGTCGAACAGCGTTGGTGTGATGCCATACCAGCAGTACGGCGCCGGCGAATCGGCGAACAGGTCGAACGGGTCCATCTCGAACTCGCGCCCCGCAGGGTCTTCCTGAAGGAGAACGTGCTGACCGGGCTGGTCTTAACGGCGCTCATCTGGTTGATGATCAGGTGCGGGTTGGCGGTGTTGGGCAGTTGATGGTGGTCGCCGACCTGGGCCAGAGAGTGCACGGCGGTGGCGTTGCCGTGCAGCCGACCGGTCGCCCTGGCCTCGGCGCGGGCCTGGCACCAGCACAGCCGGCAGTACTTCTTGCGCAGCGGCTGCTCACGGCGGCAGCCGCTGCATGGGCCCGTGGCCGCGTGGTGGCACAGGGAACGGCTTGCCAGTTCACCAGCCCGCCTCAGGAACTGGCGGGTTGTTTCTTATCTGTGCCACAGGAACCCGGACTACACCAGCGCAGTTCCTTACGCCAAAGAACTGTCATTATGGTGCATCCCTCGCTGTGGCGCTCCGGCAGCCCACGCCAGTCCACTCGGGGCTATTATCAGATTATCGCGTAATAGTAATTCGATAATCTGGTGCGAGCGCTACCGGGGATGTTGGTAAGAACCGCGACACCAGGGGCCAAAAAGATGATGTAGGCATCTGCCGGTGGACCAGCGTGGCGCTCGACCCAGACGAACTCGGATGGCTGCGCGAAGCCCTCGCGCCCAACGCCGAGGACTCTGCGGACGATGAGAACGAGGAGGATGAGGACCTGGAGCCGTTGCGTTAACTCACCGAGCCGGCCCGGCCGGGCGGCGCGATGTCCGGCCATCTTGGCCGGGCCGATAGCGTCTCTGGCCGTGGATGCGCGAACCGAAGAACTTCGCGAGGCGCAGAGCAATTGTCAAGACCTGTGGATTGGTAACTATGTAGCGAGAGACGCCTCGTCGGGGGTGTATCGGGGGGAGGCGCTCGTCCGACCGGTGGAGCGATGCCGAGCCCCTGCCGGTTCATCGTGTGGCCGTGGCGGGGCGGGCCGAGGGAGGGCCTGTCGGCGGCGGGTGACATCACGTTCTTGCAGGATCTTCATGCAGTAGGGGTCCGGAAAGCCTCTCAGATGGCCCGGCCCAAGGTCACGGTGCGGAATCCGGGTGCGAAGTCACCGAAGGACTGTTGCCAGGACTCGCCGGGCCAGTAGTACGTCACACGGCCCTCGATGGGCTGGTAGCGGGCTGTGTAGAGCGTTCTCGACCCCTGCTCGTCGACGGATCGATAAAGCGGCGGCCTCAGCATCGCCGCCACATCCGCGCCCGCGGCGCGGATGGCTCGCAGCCGCTCCTGCGTCCGCATGGCCCGTTCCTGCTCGTCGGTCACCGGCAGGTGCTGGTGATTGGCGGCGCAGGCGTCCGGTGCCACCGTCGGTGACATATCCGGCCCCACGAACACCGTCACCGCCTGGGTGGGATCGACAAGGGTGAGGTTCTGGGGGACGGCGACCGGTAGAAATCGCAGCCTGTCCACCGCCTCATCGACGGTGTCGCACGTTTCCAGCAGGTAGCGCACGAGGATGAGAATGGCGAAGCCGCGTCCGTAGACGGAACGTCCACCCCAGGTGAGCGAGACCGCGAGACCGGCGTCGTTCATCCCGTCCAGCAAGCCCCACAGCATGTCCTGCATCCCGATCACGGGGCGCAGGAAGCAGGAGGAGACGATGGTCCCTTCGCACTGATCGGGCCGTAGGTCATAGTTGCGCAGCAGAGTGCCGTTCCTGCCGATCTGGGTGCACGCCTGGGAGAACGGCCGCAGTGCGGCGTGTGTGAGGAAGACTTCTGCCTCGGGCCGGTTGAGTTGGCCGGCCAGGCGGTCCAGAACCGGGACCAGGTCCGGCATGTGCGCACGGAACAGCGCCCGAACACGATCCGCGCCCTCCGGAGTCCGGCCCTCCTCGGTCAGCAGACCCTCCATCTCCTGCCACAAACCCCGGGCGTAGCCGGCCCACCGCCCGTCGCCGCCGTCGCCGACCTCGATCGCCTGAAAGGTCTTGTGCTCTTGCCGCACGGCTGCCACTCCCCCTGTGAGAATCGACCGAGGTGAGGGCAACCTAGCCAATTGCGGGGTGAATCACCAGGTGGCCACCATCGGTGACGGCCAGGCGCTGGAACTGTCGGAGTGGAGTTCGACTCGTACTGGTTGTCAACCCGGCAGATGCTGGACTTGGCGGCAGGTGCCGGCGACCAGGTGTTCCAGGGCAGCCGTCCGCCCGAGGACTCGGAGGCATGCCCGCAGGGCTACCTGCTGCTCCGCAAGGCTTGAGCGCTGTCCTGCCGATCGCCCAGGACCGGGCAGGGTCAGGTGGTCACGCAGGCGGGGCCGTTGAGCAGGATGATTCGGCCTCGCCGGTCGGGTGTCATACGGCAGCGCCGAGCAGGTCCCATCGGTTACCGGAGATGTCGAGAAAAACCGCGACCCGGCCGTAGGGTTCGGTACGCGGCGGCCGGACGAACGTGACGCCGGCGTCGGTCATCCGCTGATAGGCGGCGTCGAAGTCGTCAACACGCAGGAAGAACCCGACCCGGCCTGCCGCCTGATTGCCGATCGCGGCACGCTGGTGTTCTCCGTCGGCGCGGGCCAGCAGGATCCCGGTCTGCGCGCCAGGGGGCCGGACGACCACCCACCGCTTGGGTCGTCCGTCGTTGGTCAACGACGGAGAATCCTCGACGAGTTCGAAGCCGAGAGTGTCAGTGAAGAACGCGATCGCCGGGTCGTACTCCTCGACGATCAGCGCTACCAGGTCGATCTGCACCAGGGCAGCGTAGGGGCGGCGCCTAGCCGAGCCGCCGGTATGTCCATCTCCGGCGCGCGCACCGCCTACAGCCACCGCGACGTCGCCCAGTTAGCCGACGCCACCCGCACCAAGCCCCGCGAGTGGCGAGCCCTCGATCCCGAGGACGGGCAGGCAACGGCATGAGCACGGCCTCACGGGCCTGGATTCCGTGTGTTGGCGCCCCTCCAAATGCGATGTCGTGAGCGTGTAGATGATGTGCCCCGTAAACCTCCGGCCGCCGACTCGTTCCGCGACTACGTGTACGCGCGTGGCCCGGCGCTGTCGCGTGCGGCGCTGCTGCTAACCGGCGACCCGCATCTGGCCCAGGACCTGGTCCAGCAGACCCTCATCGGGGTGGCCTCACGGTGGGAGCGGATCCTGGCCGGTGGTGACCCGGACGCCTACGTACGGCAAGCCCTCTACCACCAGCACATCTTGTGGTGGCGGCGGTGGCGGCGGGAGCCGGTACCGGTCGAGCTGCTGCCCGAGCCGGCCGGGTTCGACCCACACGGATCGCTGGTGACCACGATCGTGGTACGCCAGGCACTGGGACGGCTCGCCCCGAAGCAGCGGGCGGTGCTGGTGTTGCGCTACTTCGATGACCTTACCGAGGCGCAGACCGCTGCAGTGCTCGGGATCAGCGTCGGCACCGTCAAGAGCCAGGTCCGCGACGCGCTCGCCCGGCTGCGCGTCGTCGCTGCCGATCTCGTCGACCCGCAGGAGGTACCCCGATGACGACCCGGTTGACGCAGGCGCTGCTCGACGCGGCGGAGGACGCTCCCCCGGTACCGCCCCCGGACACGTTGTGGCGACGCGGACGCCTCCGCCGGCGACGGCGCCGCAGCGGCGCCGTTCTGGCCTGCCTGCTGCTGGTCACGGCCCTGGCCTTGATGCCGGTACGGTCCCGGACCACTCCCGAGAGCAGCCGGACGGACCAGGAGGTGTTGCCCGCATCGGTCGCCGAACCGTACCTGTGGCAGCAGACCCTGGCCGGAAGCCCGAACGGTCCGGTCAAGCTCACCTTCAGCACCGGCCACAGCCTGAACCTGGAAACCGCGCTGGTCCTGATCGGACGCGATGACACATATCGGCTGGACTACCTGTCGCCGGGGGAGGAAGCCGACACCCTCTCCCCGGACGGCCTGTGGCTACTCGGCCAGAACCTACGCGACCTCACCACCGGCGAGACACGAAAACTGGATCGCAAGCTCAGCGGCCGCTGGCCGGCGGTATGGGCTCCCGACAGCCGCACCGCGGTAGGCGACATCGGTGGCGACGGCGGCGTCTCCTACGACTCGCACGGTCAACCGCTCGACATCCCAGACGACGAGATCGTCCTCGTCGACGTCGCCAGCGGCGCCACACACAAAATCGCTACCGCGGTGGACGGGGCGCCATGGCAGGCGGCGTTCTCATCGGACGGCAGCAAACTCGCCTTCCACACCTCCCTGCCGGGCCAGAGCAACGGGTTGACCATCATCGACACCCGCACCATGAACCCGCTGAACACCGTGACCCTCACCGAACGGCAGCGGCTCGCCGGACCGGCCGCGTGGACACCCGACGACTCCCAGATCCTCCTCGCCGCCGGTGAGGTCTGCGCCTGGGCAGAGTACTGCGCCAACCAGACCTGGCACCTCCAACGCCTTAACCTCGCCACCAGCACGATCGCCGACGAGACCGTACGCAGCCGGCCCGGCGATCCCAAAGCGATCGCCTGGCGCGACGGCCAACCCATCGTCCAGCAAGCCCACGGCAACCGTACATGCGACACCATCACACTCACCGAGACAGGCGCCCAGCCCCTGCCCCTCACCGTCGCCGGACGCGGCTGCGCCGACTACGCCCGCGATCTGCTCCAAGCAGCCACCCTCGGCGGCCCCGGCATCACACCCTCACCATGGCAGGCCCAACGGTGGACGTACATACCGGTAGCCGCACTGCTCGCCGGGCTCGCCCTGATCGGCAGGTGGATCAGACGCCGCAGCCGTACCTCGAAACCAGCAGCCGCAGCGACACCCACCCAACCCAGAGCCCGACCTGTCGCCGTAACCACTACCGCGCCGTTGACGCGGGCCCGGGCCGCTCCCGGAGACACTCCCGACATCGTCAGTTCCGCGTGCTGGTCGACTGCAATGGACGCTAGGGTGACGTCGGGATCCGGTGGGTGGTGGTCGAGCCCAGCCGAGTACGCCGTGCCGAGTCCGGAACGCGAGGGCACCTGCGGACGCAGATCGCGCACCGATCAGGTTTCCGCGTCGTACCCGTCTGTACGTGTGAGATCGACTCACGAGAGGCTGGCACGATGCGGAAACTGATCTTCGGCATGAGCCTGAGCCTGGACGGCTACATCGCCGCGCCCGGCGGCGACCTCGGCTGGAGCGTACCGAGCGACGAGCTGTTCCAGTGGTGGTCCGACCGGGTGGGCGCGACCGGCCTGGCGCTGTACGGGCGCAAACTGTGGGAGACGATGAGCTCCCACTGGCCGACCGCCGACCAGCAGCCCGGCGCCACACCGGCGGAGATCGAGTACGCCCGCCGCTGGCGGGACATGCCGAAGGTGCTGTTCTCCTCGACGACCAGCACGGTCGACTGGAACACCCGCCTGGTCACCGGCGACGCGGTCACCGAGATCACCCGGCTCAAGGCCGAAGGCGGCAGCCCGATGGACATCGGCGGCGCCACCCTCGCCGCAGCGGCCATGCGGGCCGGGCTGATCGACGAGTACGTGCTGGTCACCGCACCGGCCTTGCTGGGCGGCGGCACGCCGTTCTTTACCGCCCTGGACAGTTGGGTGAACCTGAACCTGGTGGAGACGCGGACCTTTCCCGGCGGCGTGGTACTGACCCGATACGAGACGAGGCGATGAGCACGGGACAGATGCTCGGGCCATGACGCCGGGTCGACATCCTTTCTGGCGTGCCCACCGCGACCCCGGTCTGATTACAGTGTCGGGGACAGGCCCAGCCATGGTTTGTCGCGGGCGTCGAATCCGGTGAGCTCGGCGACCTTCCCCTCGGCGACGCGCAGGACCGCGATGGCAAACAGCCGGTACTCCGGGTCGTCGGGGGCGCGGAGGTACAGCGCGGCGGCAGGCATCCGGTTGACCGTCGTGGTGATACCGCGCCAGTCGTCGTAGCCACGCTGGAAGAGCCCACTGGAGACCCAGCCGTCCACCGCGTCCTTGGCCGTCATGATCAAGGTGCCCGGCTCGGGCAGCATCGCGAAGCGCAGGTCGTCGCGGAGCAGGGACACCAGCCGGTCGAGGTCGTTGCGCTCATGGGCGTCGATATACGACCTCACCGCGCCGCGCTCGTCATTCGACAGCTCGTGGGTGGCGGGGCTCCGCCAGTCGAGGCGACGGTCGGGCAACTGCTCGCGCATCGTCACACGGGCCCGCTGCACTGCGCTGGTCACCGATGCGACGGTCAGCTCGAGTGCCTCGGCGGCTTTCGACGCCGGCCAGCCGAGGACGTCGCGCAGGATGAACACCGCCCGCTGCCGCGGCGGCAGGTGCTGGACGGCGACGATGAACGCCAGCTCGATCGTCTCCCGCGCCACCACCGATTCCTGCGGGTCCTCGGGGAGCATCCGGTCGGGGTACGGCTGCAGGTACCGCACCTCGGAGCCGGGGTCCGGCAGCCCGGACGGTACGGGTGTGCGGTCGTTGCGCTTCTCCAGGAAGTCGAGGCAGGCGTTCGTCGCGATCCGGTACAGCCAGGTCCGCAGGGCCGCGTGGCCCTTGAACGACTCCCGCTTGTTCCACGCTCGTAGGAGCGTCTCCTGCGTCATGTCCTGGGCGTCCTCGTAGTTCGCGAGCATCCGGTAGCAGTGCACCTGCAGCTCACGCCGGTGGCGCTCGGTGAGGAGCGCGAACCGCGTGCTGTCCCCCGCGCGGACCGCCGCGACGAACGTGGCCTCGTCGGCGCCCAGCCGGCTGGCGTCGGTCATGTCATCAATCCTTCCACCGGTGCGAGAGGGCTAACGAAACTGACGACGTGGCGGAGGATTTCTGATCGGTGAGGCCACTCACACCAGGCCGTTCGCCAGGCCGGATGGGTCGGGTCGATCCAGGGGACGTGCTGCGCGTGGTGCCAGGCGCGGGTACCGCTCCGGCACCACGCGCAGGACGGTACCGCGAGCAACTACGCGCTCACCCTGGTGGGTAGTGCGGACAGGTCGCAGCCGACGACGGCGTCCGAGTGGGGTACGTGGGCGAGGTCGAGTTCGGCGAGCCCGAGTCGCCCGTACGCATGGTGCAGCGCCGCCACCACGGCGCCCAACGCACCGGAGAGGTCCCCAAGCTCCGCGCTGTGCACGGCCACCGCGGCAACGGGCACGATCTCCCGCAACCGGCCGCCCAGCCGGCCGAGGCCGGGCTTGAGCGCATGGGAGATGCCACCACCGAGGACGATCACCTCGGGCTCGTAGGCGACCACCGCGGCGGTGAGGATGACCAGCAGCGCCTGCTCGACGTACTGCTTGACCGGCACCAGGCGGGAGTCGGTGGAGTGGAACACATCGGCCGGGTTGTCGAACGGTAGGCCGAGGTCGCGTGCCCGGGCAAGGATGCCGGGCCCGCTGATGATCTGTTCGAGCGAGGCTCCGAGCGGGCCGGCCGGCAGGTGCCCGAACTCGCCGACCAGACCGCTGCGGCCGCGGAACAGTCGCCGGTCGATGGCGACGCCAGCACCGAGGCCGGCCCCGATGGTGAACATCACCGCGGTCTGCGCGTCGCGGGCGGCGCCGAAGCGCAGCTCGCCGAGGAGCGCGTAGTTGGAGTCGTTGTCCACCACGAGTCCGGTTGCCAGCCGCCGTTCCAGCAGCCGGAGGAACTCCGGATCCTCCACCTGGGGAAGGTTCGGCGCGTTGGACACCGCGCGATCGTGCTGGCGGACGGCGCCCGGCAGCCCCACCGCCACGCAGTCGAGCCGGTCCCGGTTGTCGCCGACGGTCTGCAGGACCAGGTCGGCGAGCCAGTTGGCCAGCCGGGGGGCGTCGTAGTCGGTCGGAGCGGGGACGGTCCGGCTCACCAGCGGCGTGGCGGCGAGGTCGGCCACGACCAGCCGGACGTTGGACCCGCCGACGTCAACCCCGCAGACCACGCCGCGTCCGGCGGCGATCGCCACCCGGGTCGCCCGCCGACCCCGGGCGGTGGTCGGAGCGCCGTCGGTCTCGATCAGCAGCCCCTCGTCGAGCAGTTGTTCGACGATGCGCGAGACGGTGGCGGGGGAAAGGTCGGTCTGCTGGCCGATGGCCGTGCGGGTCACCGGGCCGTGCGTCAGGACGTGGGCCAGTACGGTCGACCGGTTTGCGAGCCGGGGTGCTCGGGCTTCCACGTCCACCTCTCCACCGATTTATTTTCCGCCCGAATGCTAAGACCCGCCCCGCGGAAGAGCAACACCGCGGTTCCGCGCCGGCTCGGCAAGCAGAGTTACCAAGCGTGGCGCTCCGGTCAGCTGATCGTGCGCACGCTGACCCTGCGCTGCCTACAGACCAGCGGAACAGGGGTCTTTGGTTGGCCAATCGAGTGGTCTGCGTCTCCGGCCGCCCCCTTGACGGAGTGTGATGAACGCGATAATACTTTCAGTCTGAACGGAAATAGAGGTCACCGGCCCCCACCGGTAGGCACCGGAGCCCGGGGTAACGGCACGCGTCTGCCACACGTGCCGCGCCGGTCGCGTCGGAACCCCGTGTCCGTCCGGAGCCACCGGGTCCGGATCCGTTGCTGTGGAGGGAAGGGCAATGAATCTCAGCCGTAGACGTGGGGCCGCCCTGAGCGCGCTCTGCGCCCTGGCACTCATGATCGGTGCCTGTGCTAACGAGACATCCGGTGACGACGGCGGCGCGTCGAGCGGCCCTCGTACCGAACCGAGCCTGTCGTTCGTCGGCCCCGGCGGGGAGACCCCGACCGCCGCCGACCAGCTCTCGCTGACCCCCGAGGAGCAGCAGAAGGTCAAGGACGGCAACTACTCGGCCGCCTTCGTCTGGCACGAGGGTTCCGCGCTGACCAAGGCGGTGGAGTCCGGGGTTCGCCAGGAGTTCGACAAGCTCGGCATCAGGGTACTGGCCAGCACCAGCGCCGAGTTCGACGCGGCCCGGCAGGCCAACAACGTGCAGACCGTACTGGCGCTCAAGCCCGACCTGATCGTCACCATCGCGGTCGACCCCACCGCGGCGGCCACGGCCTTCAAGCCCGCCGTGGACGCCGGCGTGAAGCTGGTCGTGATGACCACCCCGCCGAAGGACTACAGGTCCGGGGAGCAGATCGTCGGAATCGTCACCGCCGACCTGACCGCGTTCGGCAAGGCCAACGCAGAGATGCTCGGCAAGGCACTCGGCGGCAAGGGCAAGGTCGGCTACGTCTACCACGACGCCGACTTCTGGTTCACCAACCAGCGAGACAAGGCGTTCAAGGACTGGCTGGGCTACCTCTACCCGGACATCGAGATCGTCGAGGAGACCGGCTTTTCCGACCCGGCCCGGACCGAGGACATCGCCACCGCGATGCTCACCCGCCACGCCGACCTGAACGGCGTCTACGTCGCCTGGGCCACCGCCGCCGAGGGCGTGCTCGCCGCGACCCGGCAGCAGGGGCGTACCGACGTCAAGATCGTCACCAATGACCTGGAGGCGAACCTCGCCGCCGACATGGTCAAGGGCGGCAACATCGCCGGCATCGTCGCCAACGGCTCCACCCGGCTCGGCCAGAACCTGGGCATCGTCGCCGCCTACGGACTGCTCGGCAAGGAGGCTCCGGAGATGGTCGTCGGGTCGCCGATGGCCGCCACCAAGGAGAACATCGCCGAGGCCTGGCGCGACGACTACGGCCAGGAGCCGCCGGCCGAGGTGCTCGGCAACTGACAGCCGCAAACCCGGGGTCCGGGGTCTTCCGGGGGGAGGACCGCGGACCCCGTCCGGGTCGCGTCACCCAGCCCTCGGCCGGGTGACGCGACCGAGGGCGAAGCGATGGGCAAGGAGAAGCCAGATGGGGTACGTCCAGACAGTCCTCGGGCCAGTGGCCCCGGAGTCGCTCGGCCGGGTGCTGAGTCACGAGCACCTCGGCGCGTTGGTGCCCGGGCCGTGGCTGTCCGGCGGTGCCGGTGACCACCGCGCGGACCTCGCCGTCGACGCGGTACGGGGCCTGCCGGAACTGGGCTTCGGCACGATCGTGGACCTGTCCCCGTACGAGGTGGTGGGTCACGATGTGACCCTGCTCCGCGAGGTGGCCCAGCGTACCGGGCTGCACATCGTCGCCGGGTCCGCGGTCTACCTGGAGCCGTACTCGCCGCGCTGGGCGCTGGACGCGAGCGTGGACGAGATGCGGGAGCGGTTCGTCGCCGACGCCACGGTCGGGGTCGGTGACACCGGTGTCAAGGTCGGCATCTTCGGGGAACAGGCCACCGGGCTGAACGAGATCACCCCGCACGAGGAGAAGTGCCTGCGAGCCGTCGCCCGCGCCCACGTCGCCACCGGGCTGTCGGTCAACACCCACACCACGCACGGCACGATGGCGCTGGAGCAGGTCGAGATCCTGCGCGAGGAGAACGCCGACCTCTCCCGGGTCGTCATCGGTCACCTCGACATCAACCCCGACCCGGACTACCTGCGGACGGTGTTGGCGACCGGCGTCAACATCGCCTTCGACACGCTCGGCAAGGAGATCTGGGACTTCGTACTCGCCCCGCTGCCCGCGAACCTGCCGGAGGGCGAGTTCGGCAAGCGGGCGTACCACCGGCCGGACCGCGCCCGGCTGGACGTGCTCGCCGGGCTGGTCCGGGACGGGTACGCCGACCGGATCCTGCTCTCGATGGACCTGACCGGCGCCGAGGCGTACCTGAACCCGGGCACGCACGGCCGCCTCGGCTATTCGTACCTGGGCCGGGAGATCGTGCCCGGTCTCGCCCGGCTCGGCGTGCCGCCGGAGGCGCTCGACCAGATGCTGGTGGCCAACCCGGCCCGACTCCTGACGGTCGGCTGATGGCCGGGCATCCTCGCTCGCCAGCCGGTCCGACCGAGTACGTCGCCGCGGTGGACCTCGGCGGCACCAAGCTCCGGGCCGCGCTCGCGGACCTCGCCGGTCACATCGTCGCCGAGGACGTGCTGGCCACCGATCCCCGGGGCGGGACGGCGGTCGCCGCACAGATCGACGCCCTGCTGCGCGAACTGGCCGTTCGGGGCGGCGTCGACTGGTCCGACGTCCGGGTCAGCGCGATCGGTCTGCCCGGCGCCCCGCACCCGGCGACCGGCACGGTCGAACTCTCCCCGAACGTTTCCGAACTCGGCGGCCTCGACATCCGGGCCGAGCTGGTCCACCGGTTGGGACACCCGGTGGTGCTGGACAACGACGTCAACATGGCGGCCGCCGGGGAGCGGTGGCTGGGCAGCGGACGTACCCACCGGCACTTCGTCTTCGTGGCGGTCGGCACCGGGATCGGCATGGGCATCGTGCTGGACGGGGAACTGGTCCGCGGCGCTCGGGGCGCGGCCGGCGAGATCTCCTACCTGCCGCTGGGCACCGATCCGTTCGATCCGGCGAACCAGATTCGCGGCGCGCTGGAGGAGGCGGTGGCCGGCGCTGCCCTCGCCCGCCGGTACCGCACGGCGAGCGGTGAGCCGGCCAGCGTCCCCGATGTCTTCGACCGGGCTGCGGCCGGCGATCAGGACGCCCGGGTGGCGATCGACGAGGAGGCCCGGTTCATCGCCCTCGGCGTCGCTGCGGTCACTGCCGTCCTCGACCCGGAGGCGGTGATCCTCGGTGGGGGCATCGGCTCCCGGATCGAGCTGGTCGAACCGGTCCGGCGCTGGGTTGCCGCGTTGAGCGCGAACGCACCGGTGATCAAGACCAGCCGGCTCGGCGACCGGGCCGGCCTGCTCGGCGCCGTCGCGGTCGCCCGCCAGGAGGCCGGGATCGATCCCGATCTACTGCCTCAGCTCGATTCGGTGCCGCGGCCCGTCGCGACCGAGCCTGACCGGAGCACCTCGTTCGAATCAGCGGAGGGACGTTAGATGACCCAGACCGATGCGGCGGTGCAGGCCAGGAGCCGGCCGACCTGGCGCCGAGTCAACTGGCGCGACTACGTGGTCTACATCGGTTTCGCCGTCGTGTTCCTGTTCTTCGCCGTCACCCAGGGCAGCAACGGCTTCCTGACCACCAGCAACCTGACCAACATCATCATCCAGACCGCGCCGATCACCGTCATGGCGGTCGGGCTGGTCTTCGTACTGGCCGCCGGTGAGATCGACCTGTCGATCGGCTCGGTCGTCGCGCTCTCCGCGCTGGTCGGCGCGGTCACGTTGCGGGAGACCGACAACATGCTGCTCGGTGCGGCCGCGGGGCTCGCCGCCGGGGCGGCGGTCGGCCTGGTCAACGGGGTCTTCGTCACCCTCGTCCGGCTGCCCTCCTTCCTGGTCACCCTCGCCACCATGGGGGCGGTAGCCGGGCTGGCCCGCGAGGTCACCGGCCTCCAGTCGGTACCGGTCGGCAACGAGGCGTTCCTCGCCCTCTTCGGCCAGGGTGAGATCTTCGGCATCCCCGGCCTGGTGCTCTGGTCGGCGGCGGCCGTGGTGGTCGGCTACTTCGTGCTGCGGCAGACCCGGTACGGGGCGCACACCCTCGCGGTCGGCGACAACGTGGCCGCAGCCCGGGTCAACGGCATCAAGGTGGTCCGCGTCAAGATCATGGTGCTGATGGGCAGCGCGATGTGTGCCGCCCTCGCCGGTCTGCTGTACGCCGGCCGCCTACAGGGCGCCCGGTACACCCTGGGCGAGGCCGACCTGATGTCCGTGATCGCCGCCGTGATCGTCGGCGGGACCAGCCTGTTCGGCGGTAAGGGCTCCATCGTCGGGGCGCTGCTGGGCAGCCTGCTCATGGGCATGCTCAACAACGGCCTGATCCTGGCCGGGCTCTCCGTGTCCCAGCAGATGATGGCGCGCGGCGCGATCATCCTCGTGGCCGTCTCCCTCTCGCTGCGCGAGAAGCGCGGCTGACCAGGAAGGAAGCAAGGCATGTTTCTGGATCTGCTGCGCCGACGCAACCCGGGCCTGCTGGCCGCCGCCGCGTCCCTGCACCACAGTGGCGACCTGCCAGCCAACTGCTACGCGTTGGACCTGGACACGGTCGCGGTCAACGCCGCCGCGATCCGGGGCGAGGCCGACCGCCTCGGGCTGTCCACCTATGCGATGACCAAACAGGTCGGGCGCAATCCCGACTTCTGCCGGACGATCCGCGACGCCGGCATCACCGAGGCGGTCGGCGTCGACCTGCGGTGCGCGCTCGCCGACCGGCGCGGCGGGCTCGACATCGGCCACCTCGGCCATCTGGTGCAGATTCCCCGGCACGAGGCGGCCACCGCCGCCGCGCTCGCCCCGAGGTACTGGACCGTCTTCGACGACACCAAGGCCGGCGAGGCGGCGGCCGCGAGCGCCGCGAGCGGCCGGGAGCAGGCACTGCTCGCCCGGGTCATGGCCCCCGGCGACCGCTTCTACCGGGGTCACGAGGGCGGCTATCCAGCCGACGAGATCGTCGCGGTGGCGGACCGGCTCGACGCCCTCCCCGGGGCGCGGTTCGCGGGCGTCACCAGCTTCCCGACCCAGCTGTTCGACCCGGCTGTCGGCCGGGTCGTTGCGACCCCCAACCTCGACACCCTGCGGACCGCCGCCGCGGCGCTGCGGGCCGCCGGCCGGTCGCACGTGGAGATCAACGCTCCGGGTACGACCTCCACCGCGGTCCTGGCCATGCTCGCCGAGGCCGGCGCCACGCAGGTCGAGCCCGGGCACGGACTGACCGGCACGACGCCCTGGCACGCGGTCGCCGACCTGGTCGAGGAGCCGGCCGTGCTGTACGTCAGCGAGGTGTCCCACCTGTGGGACGGTCAGGCCTACGTCTTCGGCGGCGGACTCTACGTCGACCCCGTGCTCGGGCTCGGCGGCACCCGCGCCCTGATCGTGCCCCAGGGCGGCGGTCTCGACGACGCCCACCTGGTCGAGGTGGAAATGCCCGCACCGGAGGCGATCGACTACTACGCGATGGCCGACGTCGGTGCGGTACCGACCGTCGCGCCCGGCGACACGGTCCTGTTCGGGTTCCGGCCGCAGGCGTTCGTCACCCGGGCACTGACCGCGGGCCTGACCGGCGTCCGGTCCGGCACCCCGGCCGTGCCCGGGGTCTACGCCGCCGACGGCTCCACGCCGATCCGGCTCGACAGCACCGATCCGCGGGGCGGCACCGATGCGCGTGCCCGCGCGACTGGCAGTACGGGAGGAGCATCATGAGCACGGCAACCCGGAACGCCGTTCCCCCGGCCGGGACGAGCGCCCCGCCGTTGCAGCTACGCGACATCCGCAAACAGTTCGGTGGGGTCGTCGCGATCGAGCGCTTCGACCTGGACCTGGTCGCCGGGCAGATCACCGCCCTCGTCGGCGACAACGGCGCCGGCAAGTCCACCCTCGTAAAGATCATCTCCGGGGTGTACCAGCCGACCGAGGGCGACCTGCGGATGCACGGCCGGCCGGTGGCGTTCCGGGATGCCTCCGACGCCCGGCGCCAGGGTGTCGAGGTGGTCTACCAGGACCTGGCCCTGGCCGACTCGCAGCCGGTGTACATGAACATGTTCCTCGGCCGTGAACTGACTCGCGGTCCGCTGCGACTGCTCGACCGGCGCCGGATGGCGCGGGAGACCCAGGAGTTGGTGGACGCCCTGGACGTGCGCATTCCCAGTGCGAAGGCGACGATCCGGGATCTCTCCGGCGGACAGCGGCAGGCGGTGGCGATCTGCCGTGCCACCCACTGGGCGAGTGGCCTGGTGCTGATGGACGAGCCGACCGCCGCGCTGGGCGTGGCCGAGACCGCCAAGGTGGAGGAGCTGATCATGAGGCTGCGTGACCGGGGCGCCGCCGTGCTGGTCGTCAGTCACAACCTCGACCAGGTCTTCCGGATCGCCGACCGGGTGGTCGTGTTGCGTCGGGGGCGCCAGGTCGGCGTCCGGGACATCGAGGAGACCAGCCGCAACGAGATCGTCTCGATGATCACCGGCGCGTCTGCGGAGGACGAGCGGCCCTGAGCCGATCCGGGGCGCAATCCCGGCCCCCGCCTCGCCCCTTTCGGGGCGCTGGCGCGGCCGGCCCGGCCTCCCGGTGCGGCGGGTGACGGCGGAGATTTCGGCCAACGCCCGATCCACCGCGCTGCGGCTAACTCGATGGACAGCAGCCGCACCGGCCGCGATCGTTGGTCACACCGCCAGGAGGTGACATGCGCCACGACGACATCTGGGACGCCGACGCCGCCCGCCGCTACGACACCCCGGGCAGCGGGATGTTCGCGCCCGAGGTTCTCGGACCCACCGTGGACCGCCTTGCCGAGCTTGCCGGAACCGGACCGGTGCTGGAGTTCGCCATCGGCACCGGGCGGGTGGCCGTCCCGCTCACCGCGCATGACGTACCGGTCAGCGGGATCGAACTGTCCCGCCCGATGGTCGACCAGCTACGTACCAAGGCCGACGAGACGACGATCCCGGTCGTCGTCGGCGACATGGCCACCGCCACCATCGACGGTCAGTACACCCTGGTCTACCTCGTCTACAACGGGATCTCCAACCTGCTGACCCAGGCCGAGCAGGTCGCGTGCTTCCGCAACGCCGCCCGTCACCTGTTGCCCGGCGGTTGCTTCGTCATCGAGCTCTGGGTGCCTGAGCTGCGCAAACTCCCGCTCGGCCAGGAGGCGGTGGTTTTCGGGGCCAGGACCGGCTACATCGGTCTGGACACCTACGACGTCCTGCGGCAGCAGGTGGTCTCCCACCACTTCCGGTTCGGCGACGGTCGGGACGCGCGGCTGTTCCGCAGCCCGCACCGCTACATCTGGCCGGCCGAACTGGATCTGATGGCACAGCTGGCCGGCTTCGAGCTGGAGTCCCGGCACGCGGACTGGATCGGTTCGGAGTTCACCGCCGAGTCCCGATCCCACGTCTCCGTCTACCGCCTCCCAGCCGCCGGCTGAGGCGCAGCTCAACCCGGGGTCGGAAACCGGTTGAGCCCACCTGGCACGGTCCCATAGGTTGCCTACGCCCGTCATCGTGAGGACAGAGGAAAAGACCGCGTGACCCCGCCCGCTCTCCAGACCTGACACCTTCCACCGCCCACCTGTAGCCGACGACTCCCGTCGGTTCTGCCGGGCCGCCCACGGGCGCCCGGTCATACGGCGCTTGAGGCCGCGCGCATTCGGCCTCGTGTCAGGTCCAAAGAGATCAGGTCTAGAGCTCATGTCTTCACCACCTCATATCGTGCTGCCCTGGGTCGTTCGGCGGACCAGGCTGCCGCTGCTGTCGCTGCGGTGCGTGAACTGTCGGTCAGAATCGGCCACCACCGGCGAGGGCAGGTTCCGCGTCAACGCCAACAGCAAGCTGCTGGACGTGTGGCTGCTGGTCCGCTGCGTGGCCTGCGATCGGACACGCAAGCTCACCGTGCACGAGCGAACGCCGGTCAGCTCGTTCGATCCAGCCGAGCTTCGTGGCTACCGCGTCAACGATCCCGAACTGGTGGCGTCCTGGCTATTGGATCCGCTGCTGGCCAGGCGCAACCGCTTCACCCTGGACTGGACCGGGGCCTGGCGGCTGGACACCCCGTCGGCCTGGCTCGACGCGGCATGGCCGGTCCAGGTGCAGGTCGTCTTCGAGGATCCGGTACCGGTACGCCCGGAGCGGCTCATCGCGCAGGGGCTCGGCCTCAGTAGGAACCAGGTACTGCGCCGGGTCAAGTGCGACATCACGCTGCGCCGCTCGACGAGTACCGGATTCACCTTCACCGTGATGGCCGGGGACTAGCCAGGGAGGTGCCGGGCGGGGCGACGCTGCCCGCCCGGCCGGGACCGCGACAGTCCGCGCGCGCTCACCCCGGGGACCGGCGGTCGGTCGACAGGCCGGTCGCCGATTCACTGATCGGAATCGCGGCTCTCCAGGTAGAGACGCCTCCGGTAGATCCACAGACCCAGCCTGTTGGGAGGAGCGCGGTTAGGGCAGGGCGCTGGCCAGGATGGTGGTCACCACGTTGCGGACGGCAGAAGGCTGCGGTGGGCTACCGTCCTGTTCGGTGGATAGCAACTGTGCGGTGCCGATCAGGGTGGGTGCGAGCGCGGCGATGTCGGCGTCGGGCGCGATCCGGCCGTGGTCGCGTTCGGCGGTCAGGTAGCCGGCGATCATGGCCGTGCCCTCGCCGACGAGTGGGAGCCGGGTGGTGCCGGCGGCACGCAGCCGTGTGCGTAGCTCGTCGCGGGCGATCACGAGGACCACGATCGCCACGGTGACCGGCTCGAAGAAGGTCATCAGGGCTCGGGTCAGGTTGTCGGCGACGGTGCCTGTTCCGGCCGCGTCTCGCAGGGCGGTGGCCTGAGCCTCGATCAGGGCGATGCGGTCCAGCACCAGTTCGGTGAGGAAGGCGTCGAAGTCGGCGAAGTGGCGATGCAGGACGCCCTTGGCGACACCCGCCTCCGTGGTGACCGCCCGGCTGGTCAGGCCGGTGACGCCGTCCCGGACCAGCACCCGCACGGCGGCCTCGAAGAGTTGCTGACGTGGGTCTCGCAGGGCTATGCCGGTCGGCAACGGGCGTCCCTTCCCTGGCTGAACGAGCAGGATTGCTCTAGTGGGCACACGCCCACTAGAGTGGGCGCATGGTCACTATATCGCCCTCCCCCGTGCCGGAACCGCACCGGCACCGTCGCATGGCGGAGTCGTTCGGGATAGACCCGGAACGGTACGACCGGAACCGGCCCCCGTACCCCGACGCCATGATCGAGCGAATCGTGGCCGCGAGTCCCGGCTCCGACTTCCTCGACGTCGGCTGCGGCACCGGCATCGAAGCCCGCCAGTTCCTGGCCGCCGGCTGCTCGGTGCTTGGTGTCGAGACCGATCCGCGGATGGCCGACTTCGCGCGGGGAACCGGCCTGCGGGTGGAGGTGGCGACGTTCGAGGCGTGGGAGCCGGCTGGACGCACCTTCGACGCGGTCGTCTCCGGCACGGCCTGGCACTGGGTCGACCCGGTCGCCGGCGCGTCGAAGGCCGCGGCGGTGCTGCGTCCGGGTGGCGTGCTGGCGCCGTTCGGGCACGTGTACCAGCTGCCGCCCACCGTGGCGGACGCCCTCGCCGCGGCGTACCGCCGGGTGGCCCCCGACTCGCCGATCAACCTCGCCGACCGGTCCGTGGGCTCGATCCTGGACGGCTACCGGGCGCTGTACGCCAGGGCCGCGGACGGGATCCGCGAGGCAGGCGGGTTCGACGAGCCCGAGCTGTGGCGGTACGACTGGGAGCGCTCGTACACCCGCGACGAACTGCTGGGCCTGATACCCACCTCGGGCGGCCTCACCAGTCTGCCGCCGGACTGGGTGGCAGAGGTACTGGCGGCCGCGAGCGCCGCGGTCGACCGGCTGGGCGGCACCGTCACGCTGCCCTACGCCACCTGGGGTCTCACCGCGATCCGGACCGACAACCAACCGGCCGGAGAGCAACGACCGAGACCGTGACGATCGACGGAACCAGACTCCTGCCCGGCCGTATGGGTTCCGTCGCGCGACGCGTGGTCAGGGGCCGGCCAGTGCCGCGTTTGCCCTGTCCAGGACGACGCCCAGGACGCGGCCTGCGGTGGCCAGGTCCTCGGCCGGCAGATCGCCCCAGAGTCTCTGGGTGATCGGGCCGATCGCGGTGCGGACCTGCGTCCAGCGTGCCTGCCCCTCGTCGGTGACCTGGACGCGGCCGTCGCCGTTGTCGCGCAGGAGCCCTGCGGCGGTCAGTTCGGTGATGCGTTCGGCCACCGCCGCGTGACTGAACTGGGTGGCACCGCCGACCCGGCGGATGAGCTCGGCCCGGTCGGTGGGCCGGTCGCTGGCCACGGTCATTGTCAGGGTCACCCACTGGGGTTCGGTGACGCCGGTCCCGGCGAGCTGCCGGTCCAGGATCGCGTTGAGGGCCTTCTCCGTCTGGCCGATGAGTGCGGTGCCGAAGACCTGGGCTGTGGTCGTCATGATGACCTCCGATTCGTTTACGGACCTAACGTTTATCGTCCTAACGTTTACCGCTGGAACGAAACGTACATCGTTAGTCTGACTAACGCAACCGGCTATGATCAGCGTCATGACCAGCAGAGCCGAGGGCGCGGACATGCCTGACGAAGGCGGCATCACGACACCGGAAAGGCTGCGCCGACGCGCCAGTCGCCTGCTGGCACATCTGTCCGCGCAGTCGGACCGGCTGATGACCCAGGGACTGGCCGCAGTCGACTCCCGCAGGTGGCACTACGCCGTGCTGGCCTCCCTGCAGGAGTACGGCCCGGGCAGCCAGGCGGCACTGAGCCGACGCACCGGCATCTACCGCAGCGACATGGTCGGCGTCCTCAACGAACTGGCGGAACGCGGCCTCGTCGAACGGGCACCGGATCCCGACGACCGCCGCCGCAACGTCATCACGATCACCGCCCAGGGGCGTCGGCAGCTGCGCCGCCTCGACCAGGTTCTGGACGACCTCCACGAGGAACTGCTTGCCCCACTGCTCCCCGCCGAACGCGACCAGTTCGTGCAACTGCTCACCCGCCTCCTGGATCACCACACCCGGCAGACACCCTGGCCGCCGGTCCCCTGACCGCGCAGCACGCGGTGGGCGGCGACCGCCCAGGTCCGGCCGGGCCCGCCGATGTGGGGTCGGCCGCCGTCAACGGATTTCCGGGGGCTCGACGGGGTCCGTCGCCTCCTGATCCCGACGGATCAGTGAGATCCCCAGGCCGCCCGTTTCACGCTGCCCAACCAGGCGTAAGAGAACAAGCAACACCAGAACGTGCCGCGAACGGGTCCCTCCCAGACCGGGATACTCGGAGCGAACACCGACTGCCAATCCACGCCCGGTGTCTATCACGCCTCACTCCGCTACACGGCACCGCGGTTGCCTCGGCGGCAGCCCCACCGGCACAGCGGGAGGCGCACTAGACTTCCCCGGCGATGGACGCGCAGAACCCCACTCCGGAGCCGCCGGTCGAGACCCGGCCCTGTGCCCACTGTGGACGGCCGGTGCCCCAGCGGGCGGCGGCGGGCCGACCGTTCCGGTACTGCCGGGACAACGACGGCGCATGCCAGCGGGCCTCCCGCAACCAGCGGATGCGGCACCGCAACGCACCGGGGCTGGCCGGCCAGGTGGCCCGCACCTGGGAGGTCGTCGACCGGCTCGACCAGGTCACCGAGGCACTCGCCGAGGCGCTGCACGCCGAGCTCTCCCCCGCCGGGGTGGAACGCCGACTCGCCGAGGTACGGGCCGAGGCGGCCAGCCAGATCGCGGCGGCGCAGACCGAACGGGACGAGGCCCGCCGGGAGGCCGAAACGGCGGCGGTCACCCTGCGCCAGGCGCAGCAGGCGGCGAGCGCGGCGGTCGCCGACCGAACCGCCGCCCGGGAGGAGTCCGAGCGGGCCGCCCGGACCGCGGAGCGGGCAACAGCCGAGACGGCCGCGGCGCTCGCCGCCACCGCGCTGCGTACCCAGGCTGAGCAGGACCGCGACGCCGCCCGCCGGGAGTTGCGGGCGCTGCGCGCCGAGGCGGACGCCGACCGGCGGCGGCTGGCCGCCCTGACCGGAGAACTCGCCGAGGCGACCCGGGACCGCGACGCGGCCCGGGCCGCCTCGGCGCGGGCGGCCCGGTCGGCCGCCGAGGCGCTCAGCCAGGCGGAACGCTTCCAGGCCCTGGCCGCCGAGGCCCGGACCGCCGCCGAGAGCGCGGCCGAGGAATCGGCCCGGTCCCGGGCCGAGGCCGAACGGGCGGCCGACGATGCCACCCGGGCCCGGTCGACGGCCGCTGCCGCCGGAGCCGACCTGGAGCGAACCCGGGCCGACCTGCGGGCCGCGCGGGACACCGCGGCCGCCGCCGAGGCCCGGCTCGACGCGCTGACGGTACGCCTGTCGGTGGCGGAAGCTGACCGGGACGCGGCCCGGGAGCGGGCCGGCCAGCTCTCCACCCAGGTCAGCGACCTCGCCGCCGCGCTGGCCGGGCTCAGCGCCCGGGCCGTCGCCGACCCGCCGCCCGGCCGACCCGCATCCGCCGGATCCCGTCCGGCCGAACCGGTCGCCGAGTCGTGATCGGCACCTTGCGGCCGGGCCCTACCACCGGGGGCGGCGAGCCCCCGGGACGCGGTGGCGCCCGGTGCGGCCCACCGGAAGCCGGACAGCCGACGCAGAACGACATATCTCGCAATTCACCACCGGCGCCGGTGATCTCGATCACCAGTGAGGAGATCCGGCTACGCTCGGAGCGTTTGACCACTTGTACGTTTCTGCCAGCGGGCGGGAATCGCCCAGCCGGCACCTGTCGTTACACCGATAAGAACAAGCACCACGACCGAGGGGAAAGCCGATCATGGGCGAGCGCATGCTGCGCGGGAGCCGTCTGGGAGCAGTCAGCTACGAGTCCGACCGCAACACCGAGCTTGCCCCGCGACAGACCCGAGAGTACCTCTGCGCCAAGGGCCACCAGTTCGAGGTACCCTTCGCCGTCGATGCCGAAGTGCCGATGACCTGGGAATGCAAGTTCGACGGCAGCGTCGCCCGGCTGATCGACGGCAGCGAGCCGGAGCAGAAGAAGGCCAAGCCGCCGCGTACCCACTGGGACATGCTGCTGGAGCGCCGCTCGATCGCCGAACTGGAGAGCATTCTCGCCGAACGGCTCGAAGAGGTCCGGACCCGGCGCGGCCGGGCCTGACCGGTCGCTCACCGGAAAGCACACCACCGCCCTCACGGCCCCGCCGTGAGGGCGGTTCCGTCTGTCTGCCAGCCGCCGGCGGCGGTCAGGGCCGGCGCGGCTCGATGATCTCGCCCTCGATCGCCGCACCCGGCGCGGCCGGCGGCGGAGGTGTCGCCTCGGTCGGCTCCGGACCCGTGTCCGGTCGCGGCTGACCCCGCCGCACCCGCACCCGGCGCGGCCCGAACAGATCCCCGGCGACCTGAGCGGACACCCGCCGCTCCGCCATCCGCTGCACCTGCCCCCGTGCCAGCCGACGCAACACCGGCACCGTCAACAGCAGCCCGACCACCCCGGTGACCAGCCCGGGAATCGCCAGCAGCAGCCCGGCGAGCAGCCCCACCAGCCCGTCGCTGACCTCACTGCCCGGCGGCCGGCCACCCTCCACGGCGGCCCGCAGCCCCCGCCAGGCCCGCATCCCCTCCCGACGCAGCAGGGCCATCCCCAACAGCGACACGGCCAGCACCAGCAGGATCGCCCAGCCGAACCCGATCCACCGCCCGAGCAGCACGAAGACCGCGACCTCCACGATCCCGGTCAGCAGCAGTGCCAGCGGCACGAACCTCACACCTCGGCGCATGTCACCCCATCTGGATGTCGGGCCCGCAAACCCCGTACCTCCAGCATGACACGCCCCCGGTCACGGCCACCGCAGCCGCTGGTCGCCGGCGGTGCCCCGACGGGACCGGCCCGGCGCCACCCGCCGGTCCGCCACCGACCAGAGCGTGACCCGCCACAACGCCTCACCGACGATCACCGGACTCATCTTGCTCGCCCCCCGCTGCCGCTCGGCGAACGTGATCGGCACCTCGACCGTACGCAGCCCGGCCCGGTGCGCCCGCCAGGAGAGCTCCACCTGGAACGAGTACCCCTGCGAGGCGACCGAGTCGAGGTCCAGCCGGGCCAGCGCCGGCACCCGGTACACCCGGAACCCGCCGGTCGCGTCGGACAACGGCATCCCCAACGCCACCCGGGTATAGAGGTTGCCGCCCCGGGACAGCAACCGCCGGCGCCACGGCCAGTTCACCACCTGGCCGCCGGGCATCCAGCGGGAACCGATCACCACGTCCGCGTCCCGGGCCGCGTCCAGCAGCCGGGGCAGCTCCTCCGGGGCATGCGAGCCGTCGGCGTCCATCTCCACCACGGCGTCGTAGCCGCGCCCGGCCGCGAACGCGAACCCGGCCACGTAGGCGGCACCCAGGCCCTGCTTGCCGGGCCGGTGCAGGACATGCACCCGACCGTCCGCCTCCGCCATCCGGTCCGCGATCGCACCCGTGCCATCCGGACTGTTGTCGTCGACGACCAGGACCTCCACCGACGGCGCCGCCCGATGCACCCGGTCGACGATCAACCCGATGTTGTCGGCCTCGTTGTAGGTCGGCACCACCACCAGGACCCGGCCCACCCCCGGATAGCCGTTTCGGTCATCCGTCGACTCATTCACCGCTCCTCCGCATCCGCCGGGTCGCCGGCCGTCGCCGTACCGACCCCGGGAAGCGGACGCCGGCGGGTCAGCGTCGCGGCGGCCAGCGCCGCGACCGCCATGGCCAGCAGTACCATCTCCGGCCACAGGCCGACCCGGGTGGCGACCGTACGGCCCTCCCCGAGGTGCATCTGCCGGGTCACCACCGCCCTGGTGTTGAACCCGGTCGCCCCGGTTACCCGCCCGTCGGCCCCGACGAACCCGGAAACACCGACCGTCGAGGCCATCAACGCCTCCCGGCCGTGCTCCACCGCCCGCAGCCGCACCATCGCCAACTGCTGCTCCGCCTCCGCAACGTTGAACGTGGCGTTGTTGGTCTGCACGACCAGCACCTGCGCGCCACCGGTCACGGTGTCCCGGACCACCTCGTCGTAGGCGACCTCGAAACAGATCACGTCGCCGAGGGTCACCCCGCCGACCCGCAACACCCCCGGCTCGGTGCCGGCGACGAAGTCGTTACGGACCCGGTCGACCTCCTTGCTGACCTGCCGGGCGATGTCACGCAGCGGCACGTACTCGGCAAACGGCACCGGATGTCGCTTGATGTACATCTGCGACCGGTCCAGGCCGGTACCCGGCAGCCACACCAGCCCCGCGTTGCGCACCTGCCCCTCGTCCGGACCGAGCAGCACCGCACCGACCAGGATCGGCGCCCCGACCGCGTCCGCCGCCTGCGAGATCCGCAGCCCCGCCGACGCGTTGCGGGTCGGGTCGACGTCGCTGGAGTTCTCCGGCCAGACCACCAGGTCCGGCTGCTCCGCCTCGCCGTCGGCGACCTGGCGGGCCAGCTCGATGGTGGCCTCGGCGTGGTTGTCCAACACCGCCTGCCGCTGGGCGTTGAAGTCGAGCCCCATCCGGGGCACATTGCCCTGCACGATCGCCACCCGGACGGTGCCGGCCCCGGCGCCCGCCAACGGCACCAGCAGCCCTCCCGCGACCAGCGCCGCAGCCCCGGCGACCAACCCGGCCCCACCCAGCCAGCCGGCCACCGGCAGCACCCGCCACGGCCGCCACACCGCCACCACCAGCAGCCCGCCGGCCACCGCCACCACGAAGGTGACCAGCGGCGCACCCCCGTACGCGGCCAGCCGCAGCACCGGCGAGTCACCCTGGCTGAACCCGAGCCGCCCCCACGGGAACCCGCCGAACGGGGTCCGGTCCCGCAGCGCCTCCTGCGCCACCCACAACACCCCGGTGACCAGCGGCCACGACCAGCGGAACCGATCCACCAGCGGACCGGTGAACGCCAACGCCAGCCCCAGCAGCCCCAGATAGCCGGCCTGCAACCCCGACAACAACAGCCACGGCACATTACCGGTGTAGAGATTCGTCCAGCTCAGCATCGGCAGGAACAGCGCCAGCCCGGCGACGGTGCCGAGCCCGAACCCGGCCCGTAGCCGCCGCCGGTGCACGGCCACCGACAGCAGCGCCACCCCGACCGGCGCCAGCCACCACACCCCGTACGGCGGAAACGCCACCAGCAGCACCAGCCCCGCACCGACCGCCGCCGGCAGCGCCAGCCACAGCGGCAGCGGCCGCGCGGTCGACCCGGCCGGCCGATCCCCACCCTCGGCAGTCTCCGTCGGCTCGGCCGTCACCACTGTCACGCGCGCCTCACGTCTTCTCGAACGCCACCGGCCGGAGTGCCGGTGAGACCACCTGGAGAAGGCTACCGGCCGGGCCGGAACGAAAATCGGGGCGCGACCGACAGGCCGCGCCCCGATGCTCCCAGGCCCTCCCCGGCCGGTGTGGTAGGGCGCACAACACGACCTTCGGACCGACCGGACGTGAACTGGCTGTTCCCGTCGAGCCGTTGTCTACTGGCCGCCTGCAAAACCCTGCCCGAGCACCGGTAACCGCAGCCGGTTCGCGCCGCCCCGCCGACCCCCGCCCGCTGGACCTGGCCGTTGCGACGACACGAACACATGCCGCTCGGCCAGCGGACGAAGGGACGAAGCGAACAACAGCCGCTTCCCGTTGGTAGGACTCAAAGACGGTACGTGGTACCCCCCGGGCACTGTCAACCGCCCCCGGCCAGTCGTCCGGATCCGGCGGCGTGTCGGAGCCGGCGCGCCGCTACCCATCCGGTTCATCTCCCGGCTGCCCGCCGGACACCGGCCGGCAGCCGGCTCCGCCGGCCAACAGGTGCCGACGCAGCAGCCCGGCCGCCGCCACCGGATGCGGCCCCGCCAACAACCCGGCCGCCGCCAACACGTACGTGAGGTCGACCACCGTACGGGCCGACCGGGGCAGCGCCCAGCCACCGCCGTGGTCGGTCAACACCCCGTCGAGCAGCCCGGCCCCGGCCGCCACCGACCCGGCGTGCCGGAACACCCCACCGGAGCCGACCAGCAGCCGCACGTCCCGCAGGTCCCGCCCCGGCTGCCCCGCCGCACCACCCCGGGCGTGCCGGCGAACCGCCACCACGGCGGCCAGCGCCGCGATCCGCCGCTCCGCCACCCGCTCCGGGTCGTCTACCACCAGCCGGCCCGGTTCGGCCGCCAGCGTCGCCGCCACCGCCGCCAACGGACCCTCCTCGCCCGGTGACAGCAGTCGCTCCGCCACCGCCGCCCGCACCACCCCGGGCGCACTCCACCGCATCCCCAGATCACCCTCGACGGTCCGGGCCCGCCACAGCGTCCCGGCCGCCGGCCGGCCCGGACCACCCGCCCGCTCGTCCGGCACCAGCACCGAGTACACGTCGGTGGTCGCCCCGCCGACGTCGACCACCAGCAGGTCCCCGCCAAGCTGGTCGGCGAGCGACTCCACCCCGGTCAACACCGCATCCGGGGTCGCCGCCCGGACCAGCCGGGCGAACCGGCCACCCCGGGACAACCGCTTGCCGCCGATCACATGCCGCAGGAACACCTCCCGGATCGCCGCCCGGGCCGGCCCCGCCGCCAGTACGCCGATCGACGGCAGCACATTGCCGGTGACCGTCACCGGCACCCCCCGCCCGGCCAACACCTCCCGGACCGCCGGGGCCGCCTCCGCGTTCCCGGCCACCACCACCGGCACCCGAAAGCGCGCCCGGGCCAGCCGCCCCGCATTCGCGGTCAACACCTCCGCGTCACCGCCGTCGGTCCCACCGACCAGCAACACCACGTCCGGCCGGGCCGCCCGCAACACCGCCAGCCCCGCACCGTCGAGCCGCCCCGCCCCGACGTGCACCACCCGGGCCCCGGCCGACAACCCGACCTGGTGCCCGGCCCGAGCCGTGACCAGCTCCTCGTAGCCGAGAACCGCCAGCCGCAGCCCACCCCCAGCCGACGAGCAGACATACCACGGCGCCGACGCCGCCCCGGACAACCCCGCCGTCGCCTCCGCCACCGCCGCGTCCAGCCCGTGCAACACGTCCGTGCCGACCGTGGTCCGGCGCGACGCCGAGGCCAGCAACTCGCCGTCGGCGAGATCCACCACCACCACCTTGGTCCAGGTGGAACCGACGTCGGCGCAGACCGCGTACGAGCCCACCGCTACCAGGGCCCGCCATCGGCCGGCCCCGCCGACTCGGCCGCCGGAACCACCACCGTCCCGACGGCGGTCACCGCCACCACCGGCGGATCGAGCACCTCCGCCGCCGACCCGCCCAACTCCGGCCGCCCCCGGCACACCACCCGGCACTCGAACTCACAGGTGCGGCTGCGACTGCCGACCCGAACCACCGTCGCCGCCACCTCCAGCACGTCCCCGGCCCGGACCGGCGCCTCGAACCGCACCTGCGCGTAGCCGGCGAACAACCCCTCGTCACCATCGGTCCGGATACACACCTCGGTCGCCACGTCACCGAACAACCCCAGCACGTACGCCCCGTCCACCAGGTTCCCCGCATAGTGCGCATGCGAGTACGGCACGTACCGGCGGTGCAGCACCGTCAGCCCCAGCCGTGGATCCGCCGCCACGTCCCGCCCGGTCATCCGCCCATCCCTTCCGCTCCGCGACCCGATGACCGACCCCGGCCACCACTCGCCGCCACCCCGTCCCGGCCACCCCCGCCGCCGGCCACCAACCGGTGCACCAGATAGCTCACCACCTCACCCGGGGTCGTCCCCCGGCCGAAAATCCGATCCACGCCCAGCTCCTCGGCCATCAACTCGTCGAACCGGGGCCCGCCGACCACCAGCAGCGGACGCCGGCCGGCCGGCATCGCCTCCCGAAACGCCGCCGACATCTCCCGGACGTTGTGCAGATGCGCGTCCCGCTGCGTCACCACCTGCGACACCAGCACCGCGTCCGCCCGCTCCGCCCGGGCCGCCGCCACCAGGTCCGGCACACTCACCTGGGCACCCAGGTTCGTCACCCGCAACTCCCGGTAGTACTCCAGGCCCTTCTCCCCGGCGATCCCCTTCACGTTCAGGATCGCGTCGATCCCCACCGTGTGCGCGTCGGTGCCGATACACGCACCCAGCACCGACAGCTTGCGGCGCAGCCGCCGCCGAATCAGGCCGTTGACCTCCTTCGCCGACAGCAGCGGATAGTCCCGCTCCACCACCCGCACCGCCGACAGATCCACCAGATGGTTCACCCGGCCGTAGACGACGAAGAACGTGAAGCCGTCACCCAGGGACCGGGCGTGCACCAGCATCGCCGGATCCAGCCCCATCTTCGCCGCCAACTGCAACGCCGCCCCCTCGGCCCGCTTGTCATGCGGCACCGGCAGGGTGAACGACACCTGCACCATCCCGTCCCCCGTGGCGTCCCCGTACGGGCGCACCACCGGACCACCGCTCACGACCCCGCCTCCAACAGCTCCGTCGCCGGGTTGTAGTAGTCCTCGGCATGCGCCGCCACCCCGGACAGTCCCCGACCCCGGTCCGCCGGCCGCTTCGTGATTCCGAACGTGCCGTCCGCGATCGCCGGCAACAACCCGCCGCCGGCGATCCGCTCCAGCAGCGCCACCGCCTCACCCAACACCGTCGCCGCCCGCCGCTGGATGAACCCGCCCGGCGCCGGCACGAAATCCTCGTGCAACCCGCCAGCCGCACCGAGGACGTACCGGACGTTGCGCAGCGCGATGTCCCGATCCGACAGCCACGGCGTCACCACCGCCTCGGTCATCATCCCGACCAGCAGAATCCCCTGCCCGGTCATCGTCCCGACCAGATTGAAGAACCCGTCCAGCAGATTGCCCCGGAACACGTCCCCGGTCATGTGCCGGGTCGGCGGCATCCACTTCAGCGGCGCGTCCGGGAACAACTCCCGGGCCAACAACGCGTGCGCCAACTCCAACCGGAACGACTCCGGCAGATCCGGGTCGATCTCGAACGCGTGCCCCAACCCCAGCTGCGCGTCCGGCAACCCCGCCTCGTGCGCGAAGTACTCGTTGAGCAGCTGCGACACCGTCACCGTGTGCGCCTCGTCGACCGCGTCCGCCGTCGTCAGGTAGTTGTCCTCACCGGTGTTGATGATGATCCCCGCCCGGGCGTGCACCTGCCGGGAAAACCGCTGGTCCACAAAGGTCCGCACCGGATTGATGTCCCGGAACAGGATCCCGTACATCGAATCGTTCAACATCATGTCCAGCCGCTCCAGGCCGGCCAACACCGCCATCTCCGGCATGCACAGGCCCGAGGCGTAGTTGGTCAACCGCACGTACCGGCCCAACTCCTTCGACGAGGAGTCCAGCGCCGCCCGCATCAACCGGAAGTTCTCCTGCGTCGCGTACGTGCCGGCGAACCCTTCCCGGGTCGCCCCCTCCGGCACATAGTCAAGCAACGACTGCCCCGTCGACCGGATCACCGCGATAACGTCCGCACCCGCCCGAGCCGCCGCCTGCGCCTGCGGAATGTCCTCGTAGATGTCCCCGGTCGCCACGATCAGATAGATCCACGGCCGACGCGGAGGATCACCGTGCCGGCGCACCATCCGGTCCCGCTCCGCCCGACTGCGGTCGATCCGGCGCAGCCCCGCACCGACCGCCCGCCGCGCCGCCGCCCGGGCCGACCCCGCCGCCCGACCCGCCGGCACCTCGAACCGGACCGACCCGGCCGCCGCCTTCTGCGCCAGCAGCGTCACCGCCGCACCGACATCCGTTCCCGCCGGCACCGCACCCAACTCCCGCCGCAGCGCGTCGAAAACCGGCACCGCCACCCCGTGCGCCAGCCCCACGTCCGCGACCACCGCGTCCACCAACCGGTTCACCCACGGAATCCCGTCCGGATCCGCACCACCGATCCCGGCCAGCCGCAAGACCGCCCGCTCCACCGACACCGTCGTATGGCTCCGGGCCAACTCCACCACCGGCCGCCCGGCCAGCCGCGCCAACTCCCGCGCCCGGCCCACCAGCACCGGATCCAACGCCAACTTGCCACCCGACCCGCTATCCCGCACCATCGCCCGACCCCAACCGTCCCGTCACGACGCCTCCTCCCCGTCGAAGATCACCGAACCGCGCAGCACCGTCCGGCGACACCCCGGCAACGGCGTCGGATCGTCCGGCCCCCGCTCCTCCGGATCCGCCGACACCAGCACCGGCAACCCACCGTCCACCCCGGCCGGCGTCGACCAGACCGCGAACGTCGCCGCCGCACCCGGCACCAACACCCCCTCGGTCAGCCGAGGATCCCGGCCACCCGCCCCCGTCGGCACCGCCCGCCAACCACCCCGGGTGTGCGCCGCGAACGCCGCCCGCAGACCCATCCGCTGCGCGGGATTGAAATGCGCCACCGCCGCCCGCACCGCACCCCACGGATCCAGCGGCGTCACCGGCGAATCCGAACCGAACGCCAACATCACCCCGACCCCGTGCATCGCACCCATCGGATTCGACTCCAGCGCCCGCCGCACACCGAGCCGCGACGCGTACATCCGCCGCTCGCCACCCCACAACCGGTCGAACGCCGGCTGCATGCTCGCCACGATCCCGTACTCGACGAAACCGGCGATCAACCGCTTGTCCATGATCTCGGCATGCTCGACCCGGTGCCGGGCCGCCCGCAACCGCTCCACCCCGAGCACCCGCGCCGCACCGGCGAACCCGGACAGCACCGTGGCGATCGCCGCGTCCCCGATCGCATGGAACCCGCCCTGCACCCCGTGCGCCGCACAGTCCAGCAGATGGTCCCGGACCTGCTCCGAGGTCAGATACCCGTACCCGCACGCCCCCGGCTCGCCGTCCTCGTACGGCACCGACAGGTGTGCCGTACGCGCCCCCAGCGCCCCGTCCGCGAACAGGTCACCACCGGCACCGACGGCACCCAACTGGCGAGCCCGCTGCGCCCCCATCAGCTCACCCCAGTACCCGTACACCTCCGGACCGTCGACACCGGACAGGCCGAGTACGGCCGTGAAATCCGCCTCGCCGGAGATCTCCGGCCCACCACACTCGTGCACCGCCGCGATCCCCAACGACGCCGCCCGGCGCAGCGCCACCCGCTGCGCCGCCCGGCGCTGGCCGTCGGTCACCGAACCCAACGCCAGCTCCCGCACCACGTGGTGCGCGTCCCTGCGCACCCATCCCGACCCGTCGAAACCGGGCACACCGGCCACCTCCGGCGCCGCCGCCAGTAGCGCCGACGAGCAGAGCGCCGAATGGATCGACGCCTGGGACAGATACACCCGCCGGCCACCGGCCGCCCGGTCCAGCTCCGCCGCCTCCGGTACCCGCCGGTCCGACCAGCCCGACTCGTCCCAGCCGTGCCCCAACACCACCGCGTCGGCCGGCAACCCCGCCGCGAACCCGGCGACCGCCGCACAGACATCGGCGGCCGACCGCGCACCGGACAGCTCCAGCCCGGACAGCGCCAGCCCGGTATCGGTCGCGTGCACGTGCGCGTCCACGAACGCCGGCGTCACCAGCGCGCCGTCCAGCTCCACCACCCGGTCGGCCGCCGGAGCGTCGGCATCGGCACCCAGCCAGTCGATCCGGCCGTCCCGGACCAGCAGCGCGGTCGCCTGCGGATCGGCCGGACAGTACAACCGGCCGCCACGGTAGAGAGTCGAGGGGTTCGTCATCGCCTCAGTCTGCCGTGAGTCGGTCCGTGAACAGCGCGCGCACTCCGGGCACCGTACGCAGCAGCGACAGCGCATACTCGGCGTGCCCCGGCAGGTAGCCGTTGCCGATCAGCATCGTCACGTCGGCCGCCAGACCCTCCGCGCCGAGCGCCGCCGAGGCGAAACTCGTGGCCATCGAGAAGAAGACCACCGTCCCACCCCCGGCGGTGGCCAGGATCGCCCCGTGCTCGCAGCCGGGCACGTCGACACAGACCACGGTGACGTCCGCCGGTCCACCCAGCGCACCCGTCACCGCCGCCGCCAACGCCACCGGGTTCCGGGCGTCGGCGAGTACCACCGCGTCGGCCAGCCCGGCGTCGGCCAGCCGGTCCCGCTCGGCCGGCACCGGCACCACCCCGACGGTCCGGCCGGCCCCCGCCTGCCGGGCGGCGGCCAGGGCCAGCGAGCCGCTCTTGCCGGCCCCGCCGAGCACCGCCACCCGCGGCGCCCGGTAGCCGCGCACCGTCCGGGCGGTCAGCGCCGGCGCACCGCAGACGTCGAAGACCGCCAGACTCAGCCGGGGGTCGAGGTCGTCCGGGAGCACGGCGACGATCGAGCGGGCGAACAGGATCGCGTGCCCGGTGCAGGGCACCTGCTCGGAACGGCCGTCCCAGTCGACGAGGCCGTCGGTCACCGCCAGCGGGGTCAGGGTGAGCGAGACCAGCGTCGCCACCCGGTCGCCCGGGCTGACCGGCAGCGGCGACTCCGGGCCGACCTCGTCGACCGTGCCGACCAGCATCCCACCGGATCCCGTGACTGGATTGTGCATCTTGCCGCGCTCGCCGATGATCTCCAGCACCTCGGCCCGGACCGCCGCGCCATCCCCACCGTGCTTCTCCGACAACTGCCGGAAGCTCGCCGCGTCCAGGTTCAGCCGCTCCACCCGGATCCGGACCTCGTCGGCGGCGATCTCGCTCCGGGCGTCCAGCCGGTACGCCGCCTGCGGCAGTACCCCGGCCGGCTCCACCACCCGGCGCAGCCCGACCGCCGACGTCGCCGCCGTACCTCCCGGTGTCGCCCCCACCGCTGCCCCCTCCCGACGCCGACGGGACATCAATCCAACCCGCCCTGAACAGGAAAACTTACGGCAGGATATTTCCTAGGCGGGAAATCTTCCAGTAGCGTTCGAGATCGAGGCCCAGACTGGCCCCGCCCCAGACCCACCGACACCCCGCGAAACCGACACCCGAAACCGGAGGAGGCGCCGTGACCCAGGCCGAACCGGCAACCGCCGTGCTCGCCCCCCGCAACCCCACCGAACCGGCACAGCCCGGCCCGGCCCAGGCGCCCACCGGCCAGCCCTACGAATACCGCCGCCGCGCCCTAATCGAACCCGACTGGACCCGCTTCCCCGGCTGGCGCCAGACAACCCGCGAAGAGTGGGAATCCGCCCAGTGGCAGCGCGCCAACTGCGTCAAGAACGTCAAGCAGCTCCGCGCCGTCCTCGGCGACACCGTCGACGACGACTGCTACGCCGACCTCACCGCCGACCAGGCCACCCAGGCCACCATGTCGATGCTGGTCCCGCCACAGATGCTCAACACCATGGTTCCGCACGGCCCGATCGACACCGACGCCTTCCGGGCCGACCCCATCCGCCGCTACATGCTGCCGCTGCGCACCGACCGGCGCACCGACTGGCCCTCCCACCCGTACGCCACCCGCGACTCGCTACACGAGCACGACATGTGGGTCGCCGAGGGCCTGACCCACCGCTACCCCACCAAGGTCCTCGCCGAACTACTCTCCACCTGCCCCCAGTACTGCGGGCACTGCACCCGGATGGACCTCGTCGGCAACTCCACCCCCACCGTCGACAAGCTCCGACTGCGTCTCAAGCCCGTCGACCGGTACGACGCGCACATCGACTACCTGCGCGCCCACCCCGGCGTCCGGGACGTCGTCGTCTCCGGCGGCGACGTGGCCAACGTCCCGTGGCGGAACCTCGAGTCGTACCTGATGCGGCTGCTGGAGATCGAGACGATCCGGGACATCCGGCTCGCCACCAAGGCACTCGCCGGACTCCCCCAGCACTGGCTCCAGCCGGAGGTGGTGGAGGGACTCGAACGCGTCGCCCGGACCGCCGCACGCCGGGGCGTCAACCTCGCCATCCACACCCACGTCAACCACGCCCAGTCGCTCACCCCGCTGGTCGCCCGGGCCGCGCAGACCGCCCTGGAGGTCGGCGTCCGCGACGTACGCAACCAGGGGGTGCTGATGCGCGGGGTCAACGCGACCGCCACCGACCTGCTCGACCTCTGCTTCGCGCTCCAGGGGGAAGCCGGCATCCTGCCGTACTACTTCTACATGTGCGACATGATCCCGAACGCCGAGCACTGGCGGGTGCCCGTCTGGCACGCCCAGCGCCTCCAGCACGACATGATGGGCTACCTGCCCGGCTACGCCACCCCACGGATCGTCTGCGACGTACCCTTCGTCGGCAAGCGCTGGGTGCACATGGTCACCGAGTACGACCGCGAACGCGGCATCTCGTACTGGACCAAGAACTACCGCACCTCGATCGAGTCGGCGGACCACGCCGCACTGGACCGGCGGTACGCCTACTACGACCCGATCGACACCCTGCCCGAGGCCGGCCGGGCCTGGTGGGCCCGGCACGGCACTCAGCACGCCGGCTGAGGGGCGGACGACCGTCAACGGTCGAACGACTCCTTGGCGTTGCGGCCGGCTTCCTTGATGTTGGAGCCGGCCTGCTTCGACTTGGCCCGCATCTGCTCGGAAGCACCCTCGCCGCGCATCTGCTCGTTGTCGGTCCGGTCACCCATCCGTTCCTTGGCGGCGCCCTTCAGCTCCTCCGCCTTGTGGCGCATCTTGTCCATGGCGCTCATGTCGCACTCCTCACCTCGATGGCTCCGCTCGTGGCGGCTGGCCGCAACTGAGATGCCCGACCGACAGGTAATGAAACCTGCCTAATCGGCCCAGGCCTCGTGAGCAGGCATAAAAGCCGCATAGCCGGAGGGTCTGTCGTCGTGGCTGCGCGTTGCGGCTCCCCCTGACCAGGTCACAACCCGTAAGGCATCCTAGGACGCTAGCCTGAGCGTGACGCCCGGTCGGGATGGTTGACTGGACGGATGGCCGAGATCGTTCTCATCCGTCACGGCGAGACCAGCTGGAGTGCCAGCCACCGGCACACCTCCTACACCGACCTGGAACTGACCCCGGACGGCGAGCGGCAGGCCCGCGAGGTGGCCGTGGAACTCGACGGGCGAGCCTTCTCCGCCGTCCTCTCCAGTCCCCGCCGACGGGCCCTGCGCACCGCCGAACTCACCGGGCTGCGGGTGACGGAGGTCGACGAGGATCTCGGCGAGTGGAACTACGGACAGTACGAGGGGCTGACCACCACCGAGATCCGCCGCGATCACCCGGACTGGGTGCTCTGGACCGACGGCTGCCCCGGCGGCGAGTCCCCGGAGCAGGTCGGTGCCCGGCTGGACCGGGTACTGGCCAGGGCGACCGCCCTGCTCGACACCGGTGACGTGGCCCTGGTGGCGCACGGGCACAGCCTGCGGGTGGCCGGGGCGCGCTGGATCGGGCTACCCGCCAGCGGCGGCGGGCTGCTGCGCCTGGACACCGCCACGGTCTCCGTGCTCGGCTACGAACACGGCCGCCCGGTCATCCTGCGGTGGAACTCGCCGCGTCCGGCGGGAGCGCCCGCAGCCGGGCCGCCCCCGGATCCGCGCTGAGCCCCGGCTCCGCCGGCAGCTTCGGTGGGCGGTTCTCGTACGGGATCGAGAGCACCACCGTGGTCCGGGTGGTGACGTTCGCCGCGGTACGGATCTCCTGGAGCACCCGCTCCAGGTCCACCGGACTGGCCACCCGGACCAGCAGCAGGTAGAAGTCCTCCCCCGCCACCGAGTAACACGAGTCGATCTCCGGCAGGTGGGCCAACCGCTCCGGTGCGTCGTCCGGCTGCGACGGGTCGAACGGCCGGATCGCCACGAACGCGCTCAACGGCAGGTCGATCGCCTCGAACGAGATCCGTGCCGCGTACCCCTTGATCACGCCACGTTGCTCCAGCCGGCGAACCCGCTGGTGCACCGCGGACACCGACAGTCCCACCCGCTCGGCCAGGTCCGTGTACGACAGCCGGCCGTCGGCGGCCAGGGCCGCCACGATGGCCCGATCGGTCTCCTCCACGGCGTGCAACCTACCGGTAAAGCGCGGCCCGGACGACGCCGAACCGGCCACGTCGACGCCGCGCGTTATCAGGTCGATAGCTGGCGACGGCCCGCCGCGTCAGCCGACAGGCCCGGTGGACGGGGCTCGGCAGCCCCGGCAGGCGATCCCGGGGGCGGCGCGGGTCAGCGGGCCAGCGAGCGGGATATCACCAGGCGTTGGATCTGGTTGGTCCCCTCGACGATCTGCAACACCTTCGCCTCCCGCAGGTACCGCTCGACCGGATGGTCCGCCACGTAGCCGGCACCGCCGAGCACCTGCACGGCGTCGATGGTGACCCGCATCGCGGCGTCGGTGGCGAAGAGCTTCGCCTTGGCCGCCTCGGTCGAGTACGGCCGCCCCGCGTCCCGCAGTCGGGCCGCGGCCAGGGTCAGCGCCCGGGCCGCCGACACCTGGGTCGCCAGGTCGGCCAGGAGGAAGCCCACCCCCTGGAAGTCGATGATCGGCAGGCCGAACTGTTCCCGCTGCCGGGCGTAGTCGACCGCGTAGTCGAGCGCCGCCTGGGCCAGCCCGACCGCGCAGGCCGCGATGCCCAGCCGGCCACTGTCCAGGGCCGACAGCGCGATCCGAAACCCCTCCCCCTCGGCGCCGACCAGTCGGCCGGCCGGAACCCGGGCGCCGTCGAAGGCGATCTGCGCGACCGGCGAGGAGCGCAGCCCCATGGTGCGTTCCGGGGCCTGCGGGACGATTCCCGGGGTGCCGGCGTCGGCGAGCAGGCAGGAGATGCCCCGCGCGCCGGGACCGCCGGTGCGGCAGAAGATGTTGTAGAAGTCGGCATTGCCGGCGTGGGTGATCCAGGCTTTGGTCCCCGAGACGAGGTAGTCGTCGCCGTCCCGCCTCGCCCGGGTGGTCAGGGCCGCCGCGTCCGAGCCTCCCTGCGGCTCGGAGAGACAGTACGCACCCAGCAGTTCGCCGCCGATCATGTCCGGCAGCAGCTTGCGTACCTGCTCGCCGCCGTAGCCGGCCACCGGGTAGCAGGACAGGGTGTGCACGCTGACCGCCTCGGCCACCGCCAGCCAGCGGCTGGCCAGGACTTCCAGCACCTGGAGGTAGACCTCGTACGGCTGGGCCGCGCCGCCGTACTCCTCCGGATAGGGCAGGCCGAGCAGCCCGGCCCGGCCGAGGGTGCGCAGCAGTTCCCGGGGGAACACGCCGCGCTGCTCGAAGTCGGCCGCCCGGGGCGCGAGTTCCCGGTCGGCGAGTTCGGTGACGAGGTCGAGCAGCTCGTACGCCTCGTCGGTGGGCAGGATCCGGTCGACGGTCACGGCGTACCCCCACTTCGCTCGTCGCGTCCGCTGCGCACCGCTGGCCCGATCACAGCCGCACCAACTCCCGGGGAATGGTGTTGAGCCGCTCCGCCCCGTCCGGGGTGCAGACCACGATGTCCTCGATGCGGGCGCCGTGCCGGCCGGCCAGGTATATCCCCGGTTCGACGGAGAACGCCATGCCGGGCTCCAGCGGCAGCTCGTTACCGGCGACCAGGTACGGGTCCTCGTGCCCGTCCAGCCCGATCCCGTGCCCGGTGCGGTGCAGGAAGGCGGCGCCGTAGCCCGCCTCGGCGATCACCTCGCGGGCCACCGAGTCGATCGCCGCCGCGCTGACCCCGGGCCGGACCGCCCCGACCGCGGCCCGCTGGGCGGCGTGCAGCACCTGGTAGTAGTCGGCGAAGTCCGGCGGCGGGGTGCCGATGACGTAGCAGCGGGTGGCGTCCGAGCAGTAGCCGGACGGCATCGTCCCGCCGATGTCCACGACCACCGGTTCACCGACTCCGATCACCCGGTCGGAGGTGCCGTGGTGCGGGCTGGCGCCGTTCGGGCCGGCGGCGACGATCGCGAAGTCGGCGGTGGCGTGGCCCGCCTCCCGGATGGCGACCGAGATGTCGGCGGCGACCTGTGCCTCGGTCCGGCCGGGGCGCAGCCACTCGGCCATCCGGGCGTGCACCGCGTCGATCGCGGCACCGGCCTCCCGCAGCGCCGCCACCTCCGCCGGTGACTTGCGCAGCCGCAGCTCCCGCAGGACCTCTCCGGCGAGCCGCTGGGTGGTGCCGGGCAGCGCGGCGCGCAGCGCGAGCACCTGCTCGGCCCACATCCGGTCGCCGAGTCCGACCGCGCCGACGGGACCACCGAGTGCCTGCACCACCAGCGGGTACGGGTCGGTGCCGTCCGGGTGGTCCACGATGCGTACGCCCGTGCCCGGCGCGGGTGACGCCTCGGCGGCCGGCCTCTCCAGCGTCGGTACGACGAGGGTGGGTTCACCACCCGCCGGCAGCACCAGGCAGGTGAGCCGTTCGAGGGCGTGCGCGTGGTAGCCGGTCAGGTAGCGCAGGTCGGAGCCGGGCGGGATCAGCAGGGCATCCAGTCCCGCTTCGGCGGTGGCCTGCTGGGTCGCCGCCAGCCGGTGCGCCGGATAGAGGTTTTCGTAACCCACGTCACCAGCTTAACGGTCGTTCGGGTGGAACCGACCCCCGGACCGACCCGGAGCGCGACCTCCGCCTTCCGGATGACCTCCCCCGTGGTGGTCATGCGGAAGCGGAACCGATACCCCGAGGCGGATCCCGGGCCTGGGCCGTCGACGCCTGTGGTCAGCCGGTCTGTACGAAGCCTTCCGCGTCGAGCCACGCCTCGCATGCCTGGGCCCAGCGGGCTGTGTGCGGAACGTGGGTGGCGCCGTGCGCGCCGTAGGCGACTCCGTTCGCCAGGCCGAGGCCATGCCATCCCCGTGGATAGATGTGCAGTTCCACGGGGATGTCGGCGTCGAACAACGCCCTGGCGTACGCGAGGGCGTTCGGGAACCCCGGCGGGTCCTCGGCGGTAGCCCACAGGAAGGTGGGACAGGTCTCAGCGTCGATGTTGCGGGCCGGCGACAGCTCCTCGCGCAGTTCCATCCGCCCGTCGAGGATCCACTCCACCGGTGCGTCGGGCAGGAGGTGCAGATCCGCTGGGGAGTAGGCCAGGATCGCGAAGTCCGGCCGTGGCGGCGGCGAGACCAGCCGTTCCGTCGACAGCACCGTGCCGGTGGCCAGCAGGCCGGCCAGGTGCCCGCCGGCGCTCGAGCCGATGACGCCGACGTGCTCACCCACCTCCAATCCGTGCTCGCCGCTACGGATCCACTCCAGGGCGGCACGGCCGGACTCCAGCGGTGCGGGGAAGCGGTGGTCGGTCATCAGCGGGTACCGCAGGACGAACGCGTGCAGTCCGACACCGCTCAACCAGCGGGCATAGCCTTCGCCCTCATGCTCGGTGTGGAATCTGTATCCCCCGCCCGGTAGCACGAGTACCGCCGGCCGCCGGCCGGGAAAACGCTGATCAGCTGGGTAGCAGGTGATGTCGGGTTCGCCCGCGGCGTGCTCGCGTCGTGCGGCCGTGGTGTCCATCCCGGTGGCGTCCTGCCGCGCGGTGGCGGTTGTCCGGGTTGTGTCGGTGGTCATGGGGGTCCTTCTCGTCGTCGGTAGTGAGGACGGAAGCAGTGACAGGCCACCGGAGAAGACCCGTTCGAGCACGAGCCGGCGCCCCACCCCACCCGGCCCGCCGCAGGGTTCACCCACGGCGGACAGAAGTGAGAAGGAAGTCCGGACAGGCCCGACCGGCAAGCGACGCGGGTAACGCGTCATGGCTCAGCGGCGGCTGAGGTTGCTGCTGCCTCCATCGTGTCGGCCCATCCGGGGCGCGCCACCAGCCTAGCGATCAATGCCGGCAGCGCTCAAGGCACTCCTGGGGGATCGCCGGACCTGACGACTCTCGAACCAGCCGACAAGAAGAAGAGTCTTGACAAGAGAAGTTGTCGGTGCGAGAGTTCTCGTACCGGCCGGCGCCACCGAGCCGGAAACCAGATCTTCGACAGCCGAGGAGTTTCGAGATGACCACCCTGACCACCGCCCAGCCGATCACCCCGACCGTCGCCGCCGCCGGCAAGGGTCGGGTCCTGAGGTTCCGGATCGGCGTCGTCGGCGCCGCCGTGCTGGTCAACAGCGCCATCTACCTCGCGGGACGGACCCTCGGCACCGACTTCGTCCTCAGCGCCGCGGGCAACCCGGTGCCGCACCCGCTGGTCCTGACCGAGATCGCCACCATCAGCGCGGTCTTCGGGCTGCTCGGCTGGGGCAGTCTTGCCCTGCTCGAGCGCGTCACCCGCCGGGCCCGGCAGGTCTGGGCCGCCCTCGCCACCGTGGTCCTGGCGCTGTCCTTCGTGCCGCTCGGTATGGATCTGGCCTCCGCCGACACCAGGGTCCTGCTGGGCGTGATGCACCTGGTGGTCGCCGCCGCGCTCTTTCCGATGCTGCGCCAGACCCGGGTCCGGGGCTGAACCCGCCGGCCCGGCGGTGGCCGGCACCGATCACCCGAACAGCGCGACAGGTGGCAGCGCCCCGGATCCGACGGCTGGTACGCCAGCGGTGGATCCGGGGCGCTGCCGTCGCGGGGCCTGCGCCCGGGGCCGGCGGCGCTGTGCCAGGCTGTCCGGGTGAACGACAGCCGCCCCCTGCTCCTCATCGACGCACCCAGCCTCTACTTCCGGGCCTACTTCGGCATCCCGGAGTCGGCCGCCAAGGCGCCGGACGGCAGCCCGGTCAACGCCGTTCGGGGTTTCCTGGACATGCTGGCGACACTGATCCGCACCCGCCGGCCGGACCGGCTGGTCTGCGCGCTGGACTACGACTGGCGCCCGGCCTGGCGGGTGGCGCTACTGCCGTCGT
This sequence comes from Plantactinospora sp. B6F1, assembly GCF_040120695.1. Lineage (NCBI taxonomy): Bacteria > Bacillati > Actinomycetota > Actinomycetes > Micromonosporales > Micromonosporaceae > Plantactinospora > Plantactinospora sp. B6F1. Next base: position 88,603 of record NZ_JBEEAC010000014.1, read on the forward strand.
ACAAGGCGCACCGGGTGGCGCCGGAGGGCGGCGAGGTGGTGCCGGACACCCTCTCCCCACAGGTGCCACTGATCCTCGAACTGCTGGCCGCGGTCGGCATCCCGGCGATCGGAGTGGACGGCTACGAGGCCGACGACGTACTCGGCACGCTCGCCGCGACCGCACCGGCACCGGTGGAGGTGGCCTCCGGCGACCGGGACCTGTTCCAGCTCATCGACGACAGCCGGCCGGTGCGGCTGCTCTACTGCGGCCGGGGCGTGGCGAAGCTGGAGGACTGTGACGACGCCGCCGTCCGGGCCAAGTACGGCGTGCCGGCCGCCGGGTACGCCGACTTCGCCGCGCTGCGCGGCGACCCCAGCGACGGACTGCCCGGAGTGGCCGGCGTGGGCGAGAAGACCGCTGCCCGGCTCGTCGAGCGGTACGGCAGCCTGGACGGGATCCTCGCCGCGCTCGACGACCCGTCCTCCGGCTTCGCCCCCGGACTGCGGACCAAGCTGAACGCGGCCCGGGACTACCTGGCCGTCGCGCCGACGGTGGTCCGGGTGGCGCTGGACGTGCCGCTGCCGCCGCTGGACGCCACCCTGCCGGCGGCGCCGGCCGACCCCGACCGGCTGGTCGCGCTCGCCGAGCGGTGGAACCTCGCCGGGCCGTGCCGCCGGCTGGTCGACGCCCTCGCCGGCGACACGGCCTCGGCCTGACCCGGTGTCAGAAGGGCTGGGTCCCGAAGCACCGGCCCGGGCCGGACGACGGAGTGGCCCGGCCCGCTGCCTGCTCCTCGGCACGCCGTTCGACCGCGAGGCGTTCGGCGGCTCGACCGCCCGTCAGGTGGCGCCGTGGTACGCCAGTACGCCCCGGTTGATCGTCGCCATCGCCTGCCGCGCCGCGCCGCGCAGCTCCACCGAGGCACCCGCCGAGTCCGCGACCTGGCCGAGCAGGTCCACCACCTGCCGGGCCCACCGCACGAAGTCACCGGCCGGCATGTCACCGTCCAGGTTGTGGCCGCTGGCCAGTACCTTCGCCAGCGCCTCGCCCCGGGCCCACCGGTAGACCGGCCAGACGAAGCCGAGATCCGGCTCCCGGGTCGCCTCCAGCCCGCGGTCGGCCTCGTCGGACTCCAGCTCGGCCCAGATCTTCAGCGTCTCGCCCACCGCGTCCGACACCGGGCCCCGGGGGACCGAGGCCCGCTCGTCGGTGTCCCGCCGCGCCTCGTAGACCACCACCGATACCGCGGCGGCCAGCTCGGCCGGGGAGAGCCCGTCCCAGACCCCGCGCCGCAGGCACTCCGCGACCAGTAGGTCCGCCTCGGTCCAGATCCGGCCCAGCATCCGGCCCGCATCGGTCACCTCACCCGCCTCGGAGAGGTAGCCACGGGCGGTGAGGATGCCGCAGACCCGGTCGAAGGTCCGGGTCAACGACCCGGTACGCCCGGAGACCCGCTGCCGCAGCTCGGCGGTGTCCCGCTCCAGCCGGCGGCGGCGCTCCGCCCAGCGGGCGTGCTCCTCCCGCTCCGGGCAGCCATGGCAGGGGTGCCGGCGCAACTCGGCCCGGAGCTGGCTGAGTCGCTCGTCCTCGCCCCCGCCGCCCCGGGACCGGCCGGCACGCCGGGAATGCCGATCCAGGCCGGTGCCGCTGACCGCCGCCGCCAGGTCCCGGCGGGCCGCCGGGGAGCGGTGGTTGAAGTGCTTCGGCACCCGGATCCGGGCCAGCACCTCGGCCGGAGTGGTGAAGTCACCGGGGGTGATCCGGCCGGCCCAGCGGTCCTGGGTCAGCACCAGCGGGCGGGGCTCGCCGAACCCGCCGACGCCGGGTTCCAGCACCACGGCCAGCCCGGCCCGGCGGCCCGAGGGCACCCGGATCACGTCACCGACCCGCAGCCGCTCCAGCGCGGCCAGGGTCGCCGCCCGACGCTGCGACTGCCCCTGCCGGGCCAGCGCCTGCTCCCGGTCGGCGATCGCCAGTCGCAGCCCGAAGTACTCGTCGAAGTCGCCGTGGTGGCAGCGCACCTCCGCGCCGTACGCCTCGATGGTCTCGACGTTGCGCTGCACCTGCCGGGCCAGCCCGACCACCGACCGGTCCGCCTGGAACTGCGCGAACGACGACTCCAGCAGCTCCCGGGCCGGCGCCGCACCCACCGACCCGACCAGGTTCACCGCCATGTTGTACGACGGCCGGAAGCTGGACCGCAGCGGATAGGTACGCGTCGAGGCCAGCCCGGCCACGTGCCGGGGATCGACCTCCGGCGACCAGACCACGACGGCGTGCCCCTCGACGTCGATCCCCCGCCGCCCGGCCCGGCCGGTCAGCTGGGTGTACTCCCCCGGCGTCAGGTCGACGTGCGCCTCGCCGTTGAACTTCACCAGCCGCTCCAGCACGACGCAGCGGGCCGGCATGTTGATCCCGAGCGCCAGCGTCTCGGTGGCGAAGACCGCCTTGACCAGCCCGCGGACGAACAGCTCCTCGACCACCTCCTTGAACGCCGGCAACATCCCGGCGTGGTGGGCGGCCAGCCCGCGCTCGAGGCCGTCGAGCCACTCCCAGTAGCCGAGCACGGCGAGGTCCTCGCCGGGAACGCTGGTGATCCGGCTCTCCACCACCCGGCGGATCTCGGCACGCTCGTCCGGGCCGGTCAGCCGCAACCCGGCGGCCAGGCACTGCGCGACGGCGGCGTCGCAGCCGGCCCGGCTGAAGATGAACAGGATCGCCGGCAGCAACCCCTCGCGGTCGAGTCGTTCGACGATGTCGGCCCGCAGCGGCCCGCGCCAGCGTGGCCCCCGGGGACCACCTCGCCCCCACCCCGGCCCGTGCGTACGGCCGTCGCCGAGTTCGAGCCGGCGCAGCATCTCCCGGGTGTAGCGGAGCAGCTCCGGGTGCACGTCGTGCTTGCGGGCCGCGTCCGCGTCGTGGAACAGGTCGAACATCCGCCGGTTGACCAGCATGTGCTGCCAGAGCGGCACCGGCCGGTGCTCGCTGACCACCACCTCGGTCTCACCGCGCACGGTCATCAACCAGTCGGCGAACTCCTCCGCGTTGGAGACCGTCGCGGAGAGCGAGACCAGGGTCACCGACTCCGGCAGGTGGATGATCACCTCTTCCCAGACCCCGCCCCGGAACCGGTCGGCGAGGTAGTGCACCTCGTCCATCACCACGTACGCCAGCCCGGCCAGGCTCGACGAGCCCGCGTAGAGCATGTTGCGGAGCACCTCGGTGGTCATCACCACCACCGGCGCGTCGCCGTTGATCGCGTTGTCCCCGGTGAGCAGCCCCACCTGCTCGGAGCCGTACCGGGCCACCAGGTCGTGGTACTTCTGGTTCGACAGCGCCTTGATCGGGGTGGTGTAGAAGCACTTCCGGACCGGTCCGCCCGGCTCGGCCCCGACGTCGGCGCGCAGCGCCAGGTGCACGGCGAACTCGCCGACGACGGTCTTGCCGGCACCGGTCGGAGCGCAGACCAGCACCCCGCTGCCCCGCTCCAGCGCCTGGCACGCCTCCCGCTGGAAGTCGTCGAGATCGAAACCCAGTTGCTGGGCGAACTCGTCAAGCGCGGGGAACATGCTGGCCTGCGTGGCCCGGCGGCGCGCCGCGGCGTACCGCTCGGCGGGGCTCGACATGAAGCCAAGATTAGTGCGTACCGGGTGGTCGCATGGCGGCAGGCCGTGGAGCGGACCCCGAAGAGCCGGTCGGTAGGGTGCACGACGTGCCGGATCATGCCGAACCGCCCACGACCCGTATGTCGCGCGAAGCCGCCGACTCCGCCCCCGGGCCGCCGCCGCGCCGCCCGGTGGACGCGGTGCTCTTCGACTTCCACGGCACCCTCGCCCAGGTGGAGGAGCCGGTCGCCTGGGTACAGGCCGCCGCGGCTACCTGCGGGACGACGCTGGACCGCGCCCGGGCGACGGCGCTGGCCGACCGCCTGGTCACCGCCGGCCGGGCCGGTGGACCCCTGCCGGCCCGGGTGCCGCCGCACCTGGCCGAGGTGTGGGCCGACCGGGACCTCTACGCTCCCGCCCATCGGGCCGCCTACGTGGGGCTGGCCGAAACGGTCGACAGCGGCGTCAGCGGCCTCGCCGAGGCCCTCTACGACCGTCTCCTGGTCCCGGACGGCTGGCTCCCCTACCCGGACACCGCGCCGACCCTGCGGGCGCTGCGCGCGGCGAAGGTGCCGGTGGCGGTGGTCAGCAACATCGGCTTCGACGTGCGGCCGCTCTTCGACGCCTGGGAGCTGACCGAGCTGGTCGACGCGTTCGTCCTCTCCTACGAGGTCGGGCGCTGCAAGCCGGACCCGGCGATTTTCTACCGGGCCTGCGGCCTGCTCGGCGTCGACCCGGAGCGGGCCCTGATGGTCGGCGACACCCCCGCCGACGCCGGGGCGGTGCGCGCCGGATGCGCCGCACTGGTGCTGCCGGCGGCCGAGCCGGGACAGGTCAACGGGCTGGCCGCCGCGCTGGACCTGGCGGTCGCCAACGGCCGCTGATCAACGCAGCAGGCGTACGGCGATCAGCACCCCGGCGAGGCGGTCTTCACCTGCCTGGAGGCGATCCGGTCGGTCGCAGGCGTACGGCGATCAGCGCAGCAGGCGTACGGCGCCGGGGACCGCGGTCACGGTCACCGGAAGGGGCAGCGCACGTTCACCGTCGGCGTACCCGACGATGTCCTGGGCGACCAGTTCGACCGTGCGGACCTGCCGGGTGTGCACCATCGGGTGCGCCAGGTGGGTGCCTCGGTAGACCCGGGGCTTGATCCGGGCCAGCGTCGCCCGGCCGACCGGGCCGGCCCAGACGACGTCGAGCAAACCGTCCGTCGGGTCGGCCGTCGGACAGATTCGCATTCCCCCGCCGTAGCTGGGGCAATTGCCGACCGCCACCAGCACCCCGTCCAGCTCCCGGGTCACCCCGTCGAGCCGGAGCAGGTAGCGGCGGGGGCGGAGCCGGGCCAGCTCGACCGCGACGGCGAGATCGTACCGGCGCGGCCCGCGCGGCCAGGCCATCCGGTTCGCCCGTTCGTTGACCAGCGCGTCGAAGCCGGCCGCCAGCACCGCGCCGTACCACCGCCGGGTGCCGTCCGGACCGGTCATCCGGGCCAGGTCCGCCGGGCGGGTCCGGCCGGCGACGACCGCGGCGGCGATCACCTCGACCGCGCCGAGCGGGTCCGTCGGGTAGCCCATCCCGGCCGCGAAGTCGTTGCCGGTGCCGGCCGGGACCGGGCCGAAGCCGACGCCGGTACCGGCGACCGCCTGGAGCGCCAGGTGGATGGTGCCGTCGCCGCCGACCGTCAGCAGGGCGGCGGCGCCGTCCTCGACCGCGGCCCGGCAGGCCGTCTCCGCCTGCGCGGCACTGCCGGCCTCGAGCAGCCGTACCGGCCGGCCCACGGCGCCGAGCCGGTCGAGCATGGCCGGCAGGAGTCCCCGGAACCGGCCCCGTCCGGCGGTCGGGTTGGCCAGCACCGCGAGGTGCCCGTCGGCCAGCCGACGGGCGGCGACGGAGCCGGAAAGTTGATCGTCGGCGGTCACGGCGAGCACCGTACCGCCCGCCGTGCCGCCGCCGACAGCTCAGGTCGGCTCGTCCTGCACCCCGCTCAGATCAGTCTCAGGTCGTATCGTCGTAGCGCCGGTCGACCGGCTGCGGCGCGACGACCGGGTCCGGAGCGGAGACCGGCATCACCGGCTCGACCCGCTCACCGGCGGCCACCGGCTCGGGCTCCAGGTCGAGCGGCGAGACCTCGTCGTCGTCCAGCCCGGCGTAGATCTCCTTGCCCCGTCCCCGCCGCCGGTCGTTGAGCATCGCCACCCCGACCGCCGCGAAGTAGAGCACGCAGAGGCAGATGGCCAGCGCCGTCATGCCGAACGGGTCCGGGGTGGGGGTGACGATCGCCGCGAAGAGGAAGAAGACGAAGACGGCGACCCGCCACCAGCCGAGCATCTTCCGGCCGCTCACCAGCCCGACGAAGTTGAGCATCAGGACGATCAGCGGGAACTCGAACGCCACCCCGAACATCAGGATCAGGTTCGTGACGAAGGAGATGTACCGGGTGATCTCCAGGGTGTTGGTCACGTCCTCGCCGGCCAGGCCGACCAGGAACTCGAGCCCCTTGGCGACCACGAAGAACGCCAGTACGGCGCCGGCCGCGAAGAGCGGGGCCGCCAGCGCGGTGAAGACGTATGCGTACCTGCGTTCGTGCCGGTGCAGTCCCGGCGCGATGAACGCCCAGAGCTGGTAGAGCCAGACCGGTGCGGCGACGATCAGACCGACCCATAGCGCGATCTTGAGATCGAGCAGGAACACGTCCGCCGGCCCGAGCTGGGTGAACTGGCACTTGCCGTCCACGGTCGAACCCTCGAGCTCGCAGTACGGCTTCTGGAGCAGGCCGCGGACGTCCTGGCGTACGAAGATGCCGACGGCGAAGCCGACCACGATGCCCAGGGAGGCCTTGAAGAGCCGGTTACGCAGCTCCCGGATGTGCTCGATGAGGGTCATCGAGCCGTCGGCGGCTCGCTCGAAGTTGCTCGGACCGCGCCGGCGCAGCAGGGCGAAGGCCACGGGACGGGCCCCGGTCAGTTGTCGCGGACGCGCTGCACCGGGTCATTGACCGGCGCGGCAGGCGGCTGGTAACCGGGCTGGTGCACGCTGGTCGGGTGGACGGTGTCGCCCGGCAGCGGCTGCCGGCCCGCCTGCGCGTCAGCCTTCTCGGCCAGGTCCTTGTCGTCGTCGGCGAGACTCTTCGTCTCGGCCTTGATGATCCGCAGCGAACGACCGAGTGACCGGGCCGCGTCCGGAAGCCGCTTCGCGCCGAAGAGCAGGACCAGCACAGCCACGAGTACGAAGATGTGCCACGGCTTGAGGGCGCCCATGGAAGCTCCAGTTCGATGATTTGTCCAGCAAGGGTGTGTCCTGGCCCATCGTACGTGCGTCGGGAGGGAGTGCCACCCGCCAGGCGGTGACTTTCCGGCCGGTCGGTGCAGTCTCGACCAACCCGGAGCATCCGTCAACCACGTGGTGGGCGGCACTGAGGGCCAGGTGGGCGGCACTGAGCAGGGCTATTCCTCGGCACCGCGCTTGGCACGGATCAGCACGAGCCGCTGCTGGAGCGTCTCGACCTGATGCTGCATGGCCTCCGCCCGGTCCTGCACGGCGAGTGCGACCCGCTGGAGGTCTTCGGCCTGCGCCTGACGGCGTTGCAGGCCCAGTGCGGCCCGGTGCAGTCGCGGCAGCCGGGTCAGCACCCGGCGGACCGCCAGCCCCAGCACCAGGAGCCCGACTCCGACGGCCGCGAGCACGATCCACTTCAGCACGCGGTCAGCCTACTGGCTTCCGGCCGTTGTCGCCGGGGTGGCGCCCGGGACCAGGCGGGCATCCGGGCCCCGGCCAGCCGTCTCGGGTGCACCGGGGGACGCCGAGCCGATCGTGGCGCTGTCCGGCGGGCGGGTCGCCGGCGGTGGCGTGGCGTACGCGTCGAGCGCGGCCGCGGCCCGGTCGCGTACCTGGTCGGCGAGTTCCGCCGGGGCCACCACGGTGACGTCCGGCCCTAGCCCCAGCACGAACCGCCGGGCCCAGTCGAGATCGGTGACCCGCAGCGAGACCAGCCACTCCCGGCCGGCCCGGTCGGCGTCACCGGAACTGCCTGCCCGGTCGGCGGCACCGGCTCCCGGATCCGGCTCGACCCGCTCGCACGGGTAGTACTCGGTGATCCACCGGCTGGACCGGCCGACCCGCAGGGTCACCAGCGGCAGGTCCGGGTCGGGGCGGAAGATCCCGGCGCTCACGTCGTGCAGCCGGGCCTGCGGCGGTGGTGCGGCCGGCTCGTCCAGCTCGACGAGCGCGTCGATCCGGTCGGCCCGGAACAGCCGCATCGACTCCGCCCGCCGGCACCAGGCCTCCAGGTAGGCCAGGCCGCCGACCATCAGCACCCGGATCGGGTCGACCGTGCGTTCCGTCGTCTCGTCCCGGGTCGCGGCATAGTAGGTGATTCGCAGTGCCCGGCCCCGCTGCACCGCGCCATGCAGCGCCGCGACCCGGTCACCGTCGCCCGGCATCCGGACCGCGACGGGTGCGTCGGCGAGTTCGCCGGCCGCGTTCTCGATCTTCGCCAGGGCGCGTTCGACCGCGTCCCGGTTCGCCATACCCGGCGTCTCGGCGAGCATCCGAAGCGCCACCACCAGCGCCATCGCCTCGTCCGGCGTGAGCCGCAGCGGTCGGTCGATCCCGGCGTCGTAGGTGATGGTGACCCGGTCACCGTCGAAGGCCATGTCGATAAGGTCACCCGGCCCGTACCCGGGCAGGCCGCAGACCCAGAGCAGTTCCAGATCCTCCCGCAGCTGCCGCTCGGTCACCCCGAGGTCGGCCGCCGCCTCGGAAATCTCGATCCCCGGCCGGGCCAGCAGGTACGGCACCAGGTTCAGCAGTCGGGCCAGCCGGTCGGCCGAGGTCCGGACGCCGCCGGACCGTTGCGCCGGACGAGTCACGCCGGCTCCCCCCTCTGGTCAGTTCCCGGGGCCCCTACCCCGGTCCGCCCCCGTGTTACCCCGACGCCCGGGCGGTGGCCATCTCGTCGTGCCGGGCGGTGATTTCCTTCAGCCGTTGGATCACGGCGTCCCGGATCTCCGGCGGTTCGACCACGCGGACATCGGGACCGTAGCCGACGAGCCTACCGGCGAGCGACTCGGCGTCGGCGTACGGCAGCACCAGGCGGTCGCCGTCGGGTCCGCTGGTCACCTCCCGGGCCCACCTGCGCAGACCGGCCGCCCGGCCCGGTGCGACCAGCACGGTGGCCCGGCCGGAATGCTCCACCGGACCGGACCACTTCGCGACGTGGCTGATCAGGTCGACGCCGACCGGCGGCTCGAAGGCGCCCGGCCTGCCGATCACCCGGACCGCCCCGCCGACGATTCGGGAGAGCCGGAAACAACGGGCCGCGTCCCGGTCGAGGTCGTGGCCGACCACGTACCAGCGGGCCCGCCAGCAGACCACGCCCCACGGTTGCAGCCGGCGGCTGGTCGGGGCGTCGCCGTCGGGTACCCGGTAGTCGAAGCCGACCGTGCGGCGTTCCCGGGCCGCGGTGGTCAGCGGCCCGAACGCCGGGTCGACGGTGACCACCGGCTCCATCCCGAGGGTGGCCTGCGGGTCGACGTCGACACCGGCGGCGCGGAGCTTCGCCAGCCCCGAGGAGGCGGCCGCCGCCAGCCCGGCGTGCCGCCAGAGCCGGGCGGCGATCCCCACCGCCGCCGCCTCGTCGGGCTCCAGCGGGATGTCCGGCAGCGCGTACTCCCGGTGCGCGATCCGGTAGCCCGGCTCCGCGTCGAAGGCGCTGGCCGTGCCGGTCTCCAGTGGTACGCCCAGCTCACGCAGCTCGGCCTTGTCCCGCTCGAACTTGCGCTGGAAGGCCTCGTGGTCACGTGGGTCGTCCGGATCATGCTCGTAGCCCGGCACGGTCGCGGCGATCTGCGCGGCGGTCAGGAACCGTCGGGTGGACAGCAGGCAGATCACCAGGTTGACCAGGCGTTCGGTACGGGTCCGCGACACGACACAGACGCTAGCAGTGTCGGATCACGAAGCGGGTACCCGCGCGGGCCCGGACGGTGGCCGGTTACCCTGCCGGCCATGGTGCGATGGCGGTCCGGCACGGTCACGGCGGTGCGGCGGAGCTGGCGGGGCGCCGTGGAGCTGGACGTGCAGCAGGCCGACGGTACGCGGGTGCGGGCGCTGGCGTACCCGGCGCTGGTCGGTACCCCCGCGCCGGGCGACCGGGTACTGCTGAACGTGGGCGCGCTGCTGATGGGACTCGGCACCGGCGGGTACGCCCTGGTGGTGGCGCTGCCGGACCGGCTGCCGACGGACCCGCCGGACCCGGTCGACAGCCGTGACGCCGGGCACCTGGTCAAGGCCCGTTACACGCCGCTGCAACCGATCCTGCTCGGCGTCGACGAGGAGGCGTCCCCGCACCGGGCGGCGCTGGTCGACGCCGACGATCTCGGCGGGCTGCCGGTGGTCACCGCCGATCTGCACTCCGCGCTGCCGGCGATCGTCGCGGGGATCCGGGCCGACGCGCCCGACGCCCGGATCGGCTACCTGTGGACCGACGGCGGTGCGCTGCCGGCCTGGTTCTCCCGAACCCTGCACGGGCTGCGCGCCGAACTCGCCGGCACGGTCACCGTCGGTCAGGCGTTCGGTGGTGACCTGGAGGCGACCAACCTGCACAGCGGGCTGCTCGCCGCCCGGCACGTGCTGCGGGCCGACGTGGCGATCGTGGCGCAGGGACCGGGAAACCTCGGCACCGGTACCCGGTGGGGCTTCTCGGGGGTCGCCGTCGGCGAGGCGGTCAACGCGGTCGCCGCGCTGGGCGGCCGTCCGGTGGGCTCGCTGCGGATCTCCGGCGCCGACCAGCGGGACCGGCACCGGGGAGTGTCGCACCACAGCCTCACCGCGTACGGCCGGGTCGCGCTCGCCACCGCCGACCTGGTGCTTCCGGCCGAGCTGCCGGGGGAGCTGGCCGCGCTGGTCGAGCCGGCCGTGGCGGCGCTGGCCGGTCGGCACCGGATCGTCCGGGTGCCGGTGCGCGGGCTCGACGAGGCGCTGCGGGCCAGCCCGGTCCCGCTGGCGACGATGGGTCGGGGCCTGGCCAAGGAGTACCCGTACTTCCTGACCGCTGCCGCCGCCGGCCGGTACGCCGCCGGCCTGCGCTGAGGTCGCCGCCGCCGGCCCGCGGGTGCGGCTGCGCCCCCGGCCCGCGGGTGCGCCGCGACCAGCAGCGGTGAGCGCCCGTCGAGGATCGCGGGGGCGCGGCGCGGGTCAGCTCAGGAAGACCAGCGCCAGCCAGCCGGCCACGACCAGGACGAGCGCGAGGGTGAGCACCCAGGTGGGCACGGTGTACTCACCACGGCGGTTGCGCTCGATCTCCTCCCGAATCTTCGCTCGCCGCCGCTCGATCCGGTTCGGCCGGATCGTCTCGGGGTGACGGTGCTCGTCGTCGTCACGGCGTTCTGGATGCGTCATAGCGGGGGTCAGCCTAACCAATCCGGGCCCGGTCACCGGCGCCGCCACCGCGATGGCCGGCCTCACATGCTCGCGATCAGCCGCTCCACCCGCTCGTCGTAGGCCCGGAACGGGTCCTTGCAGAGCACCGTGCGCTGGGCCTGGTCGTTCAGCTTGAGGTGCACCCAGTCGACGGTGAAGTCCCGGCGCTTCTCCTGGGCGTGCCGGATGAACTCGCCGCGCAGCCGGGCCCGGGTGGTCTGCGGCGGGGTCTCCTTCGCCTCGAAGATCTCCGGGTCGGTCGCGATCCGGTCCACCTGCTTGCGTCGCTCCAGCAACCCGTAGAGGCCGCGTCCCCGGCGCAGGTCGTGGTAGGCCAGGTCCATCTGGGCGATCCGGGGATGCGACAGCGCCAGGTCGTTCTTGCGCTGGTACCGCTCGATGAGCTGGAGCTTGGTCACCCAGTCGATCTCCCGGGAGACCGGTTCCAGGTCGCCGGTCTCCACCGCGCGCAGCACCCGGCCCCAGAGCTCGACCACCCGCTTGGCGGTCTGGTCCCCGCCGCGCCGCTCGACGAACTCGGTCGCCTTGGCCAGGTACTCCTGCTGGATCTCCAGCGCGCTGATCTCCTTGTTCGAGGCGAGCCGGACCTTCCGCCGGCCGGTGATGTCGTGCGACACCTCGCGGATCGCCCGGATCGGGTTCTCCAGCGACAGGTCGCGCATCACCACCCCGGCCTCGATCATCCGCAGCACGATGTCCGCGCTGCCGACCTTGAGCAGGGTGGTGACCTCGTTCATGTTCGAGTCGCCGACGATCACGTGCAGCCGCCGGTAGCGCTCGGCATCGGCGTGCGGCTCGTCCCGGGTGTTGATGATCGGCCGGCTGCGGGTGGTCGCCGAGGAGACGCCCTCCCAGATGTGCTCGGCCCGCTGGGAGAGGCAGTAGACGGCGCCGCGCGGGGTCTGCAGCACCTTGCCGGCGCCGCAGATCAGCTGCCGGGTGACCAGGAACGGGATCAGCACGTCGGCCAGCCGGCCGAACTCACCGTGCCGGGAGACCAGGTAGTTCTCGTGGCAGCCGTACGAGTTGCCGGCCGAGTCAGTGTTGTTCTTGAACAGGTAGATCTCGCCCGCGATGCCCTCGTCGTGCAGCCGCTTCTCGGCGTCGACCAGCAGACCCTCCAGGATCCGCTCGCCCGCCCGGTCGTGGGCGACCAGGTCGGAGACCGAGTCACACTCGGGGGTCGCGTACTCCGGGTGGGACCCGACGTCGAGGTAGAGCCGGGCACCGTTGCGGAGGAACACGTTGCTCGATCGCCCCCAGGAGACCACCCGGCGGAAGAGGTAACGGGCGACCTCGTCCGGGGAAAGCCGCCGTTGGCCACGGTAGGTGCAGGTGACACCGTACTCGGTCTCAAGGCCGAAGATTCGCCGCTCCATGCTTGGAGATTAGTCGCCCGGAGCCCGGGTTGGTCAGTCTCGGGCCGTGGCGTTCTGCCGGGTCCCCGGCGCCCGACGGTGAACCTTCTTCAACCTCCCCTTGCGGTCCGTCGGAGCGCGAGGTCGAACGCGGTGTGTGAGCGCCGCGCGGTTCAGGTTGAAGAAGGTTCAGTGGTGCACCGGTCACCGACCGGGATCCTCGAGAATGCCGAAGAGATACTCACCGTATCCGCTCCGGCTCAGCGGCTGGGCCAGTTCGCGGAGCTGCTCGTCGGAGATCAGCCCGCTGCGCCAGACCACCTCCTCGATGCAACCCACCTTCAGCCCCTGTCGCTCCTCGATCACCCGGACGAACTCGCTGGCCTGGACCAGCGAGGTGAACGTGCCGGTGTCCAGCCAGGCGGTGCCCCGGTCCAGCGCGGTTACCCGGAGCCGGCCCGCCTCCAGGTAGATCTGGTTCACCGTCGTGATCTCCAGTTCCCCCCGGTCACTCGGACACAGCCCCTTGGCGATCTCCACCACGTCGTTGGCATAGAAGTAGAGCCCCGGTACCGCGTACCGGGACTTGGGTTTCTCCGGCTTCTCCTCGATCGACAGCGCCCGGCCATCGGCATCGAACTCGACAATTCCATAACCCTCGCAGTCGGCCACCGGATAGGCGAAGATCCGACCGCCCTCAGGGTCACCGTCGCGAGCCAGGCTCCGGCCGAGTCCGGCACCGTAGAAGATGTTGTCGCCGAGGATCAGCGCGACCGAGTCCCCGGCCAGGAACTCCTCGCCGAGAAGGAACGCCTGCGCGATTCCGTCCGGCCTCGGCTGCGCGGCGTACGCCAACCGGAGACCCCACTGGGAGCCGTCGCCCAGTAGTCGCCGGAACTGCGCCTGGTCGCCCGGAGTGGTGATGATGAGGATTTCCCGTATTCCCGCCATGACCAACGTGGAGAGCGGGTAATAGATCATCGGCTTGTCGAAAATCGGCATGAGTTGTTTCGAGACGGCCTGGGTGATCGGCCACAGCCGGGAGCCGGTGCCGCCAGCCAGCAGAATTCCGCGCATTCGCGCAGGCTACCGGGGGGTGGCGAACTGTAGAGTCAAATCTGCGACAGCTCGCCTGGCGAGGATCCCCGGGTTGACGCGTACACTTTCCAATTCATGAGGATTCTCGTGACCGGTGGAGCCGGATTCATCGGTTCCGAGTACGTCCGTATGCTGCTGACCGGCACCGGTCCCCGACTCGCGCCGAGCGCCGTCACCGTACTGGACAAGCTCACCTACTCCGGCAACCTGGCCAATCTGGACCCGGTGCGCGCCGACCCCCGGCTCCGGGTGGTGGTCGGCGACATCTGCGACCCGACGGTGGTCGACGAGGTGACCCCCGGACACGACGTGATCGTCCACTTCGCCGCCGAGTCCCACGTCGACCGCTCCATCCACCGGGCCGCCCCGTTCGTCACCACCAACGTGCTCGGCACGCAGACCCTGCTGGAGGCGGCGCTGCGGCACCGTACCGGTCGGTTCGTGCACGTCTCCACCGACGAGGTCTACGGTTCGATCGAGCAGGGGTCCTGGACCGAGTCGACTCCGCTCGCCCCGAACTCGCCGTACTCGGCCGCCAAGGCCGGCTCCGACCTGCTGGTCCTGGCCTACCACCGCACCTACGGGATGGACGTGGTGCTGACCCGCTGTTCCAACAACTACGGGCCGTACCAGTTCCCGGAGAAGGTCGTCCCACTCTTCGTCACCAATCTGCTCGACGGCGGCACCGTGCCGCTCTACGGCGACGGCGGCAACGTCCGGGACTGGCTGCACGTGCACGACCACTGTGTCGGGGTCGCCCTGGTCCAGGACAAGGGGCGGCCGGGCGAGGTCTACCACATCGGCGGCGGCACCGAGCTGACCAACCGCGAGCTGACCGACCGGCTACTCGCCGCCTGCGGCGCCGGTTGGGACCGGGTCAGGCCGGTCACCGACCGGATGGGGCACGATCGCCGCTACTCGCTGGACATCACCAAGATCAGCGAGGAACTCGGGTACGCCCCCAGGATCGACCTCGACCGTGGACTCGCCGACACGGTCAGCTGGTACCGGGAGAACCGAGCCTGGTGGGAGCCGCTCAAGGCACGGCTGACCGGCGACGAGATCGGGCGCCCCGGACCGGCGGCACCGTGACCGCCCAGCGGGGCGCGATGCCAACAGGCGCTGAGCCGGGCGTGGTGTCAACAGGCGCCCAACGGGACGCGGATCGCCCCGGCGTCCGACTCGACACGGAGCCGGCAGGTTGGCTGGTGACCGGGGCCGGCGGGATGCTCGGCCGGGACCTGGTGGCGGTGCTCTCCGCCCGGCACCAGGGACGGGTCACCGCCGCCACCCGGGCCGAGGTCGACCTGACCGATCCGGCGGCGGTCCGGGCGGCGGTCGCCGGGCACCGGATCGTGGTCAACGCCGCCGCCTGGACCGACGTCGACGGCGCGGAGCGCCAGGAGGCGGCCGCCACCGCCGTCAACGGCACCGGGGTGGCGAACCTGGCGGCGGCCTGTGCCGAGGCCGGCGCCCGGCTGCTGCACGTCTCGACCGACTACGTCTTCGCCGGTGACGCCGAGAGCCCCTATCCGGAGGACGCCCCGACCGCCCCGGTCAACGCGTACGGGCGCAGCAAGCTGGCCGGTGAACTCGCCGTCACCCGGCTGCTGCCCCGGACCGGATACCTGGTACGCACCGCGTGGCTGTACGGCGCGCACGGCTCCAACTTCGTCACCACGATGCTCCGGCTGGCCGGCGTCCGCCCACACCTCGACGTGGTGAACGACCAGCTCGGGCAACCCACCTGGTCGTACGCGCTCGCGGAGCGGCTGGCCGACCTCGGCGCCGCTGCCGAGCGCGGAACCGCCCCGGCCGGGGTCTACCACGGCACGGCGAGCGGCCACACCACGTGGTACGACCTGGCCCGCGAGGTCTTCGCCCGGACCGGCCTCGACCCTGAGCGGATCCGGCCCACCGGCAGCGACCGGTTCCCCCGACCAGCCCGCCGGCCCGGCTACAGCGTGCTCGGCCATGCCGGCTGGTCCCGGGCCGGTCTGGTCCCGATGGTGCACTGGCGGGTGATGCTCGCCGACGCGTTGCGGCCGGACGGCACGCTGACCAGCGCTCGCCGGTCGGCCGCACCCGGTCACGCCACCGGCGACCGGATCGGGTCCGGGACCCGCTAGCGGCGCGACCGGCCGAGCCGCTCGACCAGCACGGTCCTACTTCGACTTCTTCTCGCCGTTGCTCGACCCGTCGGCACCGGCGGCCGGTTTCGACCGGCCCTCCAGGTCCGCCGAGCCGGCGGACTCGGCGGGCTTTTCCGGGCCCGGGGCCGGGGCCTTCGGCTCGGCCGGCAGCGCGTCGCCCTCGTCGGCCTTGGCCTGCACCCCGTCGAGCAGCGAGACCAGCGCGGCACCGGTGATCCGGCGGAAGGTACGGCCGACCCGCTGCCGGTCCAGGATCGCCACCTCGAGTTGGCTGGCGGCGACGGTCCGGGGGGCGCCACCCTCGCCACCGACGCTGCCGAGCGCCCGGACCGCCAGCCGGACCGCGGCCTCCAGCGACATCTCCGGCTGGTGCTCCTCGCGCAGCGCCCCGGTGACCGCCTCCGCCTGCCCGCCCATCGCCATCCGGCCGGGCTCGTCGCTGACCGAACCGTCGTAGGTGATCCGGTAGAGCTCGTCCGACTCCGGCGTGCTGCCGACCTCGGCGACGCAGATCTCCACCTCGAACGGCTTGGACTGCTCGGTGAAGATCGCCCCCAGCGTCTGGGCGTACGCGTTGGCCAACGCCCGGCCCGTGACGTCCCGCCGGTCGAAGCTGAGCCCGATGGCGTCCGCCATCCGCACTCCCGCGCGACGCAGGTTCTCGAACTCGTTGTAGCGGCCGACGGCTGCGAAGGCGACCCGGTCGTAGATCTCACTGACCTTGTGCAGGGCGCTGGAGAGGTTCTCCGCCACGAAGAGCACCCCGCCGGAGTAGCTGAGCGTCACGGCGCTCCGCCCGCGCGCGATGCCCTTGCGGGCCAGCTCCGAGCGGTCGCGCATGATCTGCTCGGGTGAGGCGTAGAACTGCATGGCCACGGCGGCGGTTCTCCTAACCGGTTCTGCTGACGACGGCGGGTTTCGGGTGGTGCGGGGCGATCAGCCGCCCGGGTTCTCCATCCGGGCGGCGACCACCGCTTCGGCGACCTCGGCCGCCTCGGCGTCGGAGAGCCGGTTGGTGCCCTCCGCGGTGGCCGTCATCACCACTGGATAGATGCGGCGGCTCAGGTCGGGACCACCGGTGGCACTGTCGTCGTCGGCGGCGTCGTAGAGCGCCTCGACGGCGAGACGGATGGCGTCCGGGGTGCTCAGCCCGGGGCGGAAGCGCTTCTTCAGCGCCGCCTTGGCGAAGAGCGAGCCGGAGCCGATGCCGTCGTAACCGGTCTCCTCGTACGGCCCGCCGGCCACGTCGAAGCTGAAGATCCGACCGGCCTTGGCCGGGTCGGTGGCCGCCAGGTCGAAGCCGGCGAAGAGCGGGATCACGGCGAGCCCCTGCATCGCCGCGCCCAGGTTGCCGCGGATCATCGCGGCCAACCGGTTCGCCTTGCCGTCGAGCGAGAGCATCGCGCCCTCGATCTTCTCGTAGTGCTCCAGCTCCACCTGGAACAGTCGCACCATCTCCAGGGCGATGCCGGCCGTGCCGGCGAAACCGACCAGGGAGTACTCGTCGGCCGGGTGTACCTTGCGGATATCCCGGCTGGAGATCATGTTACCCATCGTGCCGCGCCGGTCACCCGCCATCACCACCCCGTCCGCAGTGGTCAACGCGACGATAGTGGTGGCGTGCGGAACGAGCGAGCTGGCGGACCCGGGCGGCAGCGGCCGGCGACCGGGCAGCAGGTCGGGAGCTGCCGTGCTCAGGAACTGGGTGAACGAGGACGTCCCCACGTTGAGGAACACGTCTGGTAGACGCCCGGTTGGATCAAAAGCCGCTGCCACGTGCTCCCTCTCAGCTGTCTCATCACGTCGCCCGGATCCCCCCGCGTCAGCGCGGAAACCGGGCGAGATCACCATTGCGGTTGAAGCAGAGTATCCCCCGGATCTCCCCGGTGCGATGATCGTCGCCGCCGTGTTGCGGCCTCCCGACGGCGGCGCCGGTGCGGTCGGCACCGCCGTCCCAGCGCACCGCGCCGGGCTCGGCGTGGGCGAACCCGCCCGGCCCGGCCCGGGTACGCCTACTGCCCGCCCTTCTGGACGTAGCCGCGGACGAACTCCTCGGCGTTCTCCTCGAGCACCGAGTCGATCTCGTCCAGCAGGTCGTCGACGTCCTCGCTGATCTCCGCGTGCCGCTCGGCGACCTCCGGGTTCGCCTCGGTCGCGACCTCGTCGACCTCTTCTTCCCGACGCGCCTTGCCGGACTGCGACTGACCGCCGGTGTCACGGGTAGCCATCTGCTGCCTCCTCCACGATCGCCTGGGTGAAACTTACCTCGGATGGACGACGAATCCTCCGGCACCTCCACTGCCGGCGGCGCGGTCCGGCCTCAGCCACCGGTGATCGTCTCCAGCAGGTCCTTGGCGCTGGCGCACCGGTCGAACAACGCCCCGACGTGCTTGCGGGTGCCCCGCTCGGGCTCCATCATCGGAACCCGCACCAGGGACTCCCGGCCGACGTCGAAGATGACCGAGTCCCAGCTCGCCGCCACCACCTCCGAGGCGTACTGGGCGAGACAGCGGCCCCGGAAGTAGGCCCGGGTGTCCTCCGGCGGCTCGGTCATCGCCGTCCGGGTCAGCTCCTCCGGCAGCAGCGTGGCCATCGAACCCCGGCTGACCAGCCGGTGGTAGAGACCCTTCTCCGGGCGCACGTCGGAGTACTGCAGGTCGACCAGTTGCAGCTTGTGTGAGGCCCAGCCGAGCTGCTCCCGCTCCCGATAGCCCTCCAGCAGCCGCAGCTTCGCCACCCAATCCAGCTCGCCGGCGCAGAGCATCGGATCCCGGCCGAGCCGGTCGAGTACGCTCTCCCAGCGGTCGAGCACGTCGGCGGTGTCCCGGTCGAGGTCGTCACCGTACCGCTCGTCCACAAAGGAGCGCGCCCGTTCGAAGTACGCCCACTGCAGGTCGAGCGCGGTCAACCGGCGGCCGTCACGCAACCGCAGCCGGTGCGACAGCGACGGGTCGTGGCTGACCGCCTTCAACTCGCCCACCGGGTCGGCGATGGCCAGGTCGGGGCTGAGCGCCTTCTCCTCGATCATGGTGAGCACCAGTGCCGTGGTGCCGACCTTGAGGTAGGTGGAGATCTCCGACAGGTTGGCGTCGCCGATGATCACGTGCAGCCTGCGGTACTTGTCGGCGTCCGCGTGCGGCTCGTCCCGGGTGTTGATGATCGGCCGCTTGAGCGTCGTCTCGAGACCGACCTCGACCTCGAAGAAGTCGGCCCGCTGGGAGATCTGGAAGCCGGGTTGCGTGCCGTCCTGACCGAGACCGACCCGGCCGGCGCCGCAGACGATCTGCCGGGTCGCGAAGAACGGCGTCAGGTACGTGACGATGTCGGCGAACGGGGTCTGCCGGCGCATCAGGTAGTTCTCGTGCGCGCCGTAGCTGGCACCCTTGTTGTCCGTGTTGTTCTTGTAGAGGTGGATCGGGTGGCTGCCGGGAATGGTGGAGGCCCGCCGCGACGCCTCGGCCATCACCCGCTCACCCGCCTTGTCCCAGCGGACCAGGTCCATCGGGTTGGTCACCTCGGGGGTGGAGTATTCGGGATGGGCGTGGTCGACGTAGAGTCGAGCGCCGTTGGTCAGAATCACGTTGGCCAGCCCGAGGTCCTCGTCGGCCAGCGCCTCCGCCGGGTCGTAGGCGGCTCCGGAGTAGGTGAAGCCGCGAGCGTCCCGCAGCGGGGACTCCTCCTCGTAGTCCCACCGCGCCCGGCCGCCCCGGGCCAGCTCCGGCCGGGCGCCGTAGGCGTTCACCACCTGTGACGAGGTCACCATCGGGTTGGCCCCGGCCTGGCCGGGCACGGAGATGCCGTACTCGACCTCAGTACCCATGATCCGCCGTACACTCATGCCGCCGCCTCGCTCCACTTGCCCATGTCCCGAGCCTAGTCCGCGCCGTCGCCGGATTCTTCGCCCGGTGTGTCGACACGGCCACGGTACGCCTTCACCGCTGCTTCGCCCGGTTCGGTGTGGGTGCTCCGGACGGCGGGTCGGCGCGGGGGACGCTCCGGAACAAACACTGTGGGCGCCGCGACCGCGGCGCCCACAGTTGCTGTCCGTCCGTTACAGGTACTGACCGGTGTTGCTCGCCGTCTCGATGGACCGGCCGGCCTCCGCACCCTTGCCGCCGGAGACGAGGGTACGGATGTAGACGATCCGCTCCCCCTTCTTGCCGGAGATCCGAGCCCAGTCGTCCGGATTGGTGGTGTTCGGCAGGTCCTCGTT
This sequence comes from Plantactinospora sp. B6F1, assembly GCF_040120695.1. Taxonomy (NCBI): domain Bacteria; kingdom Bacillati; phylum Actinomycetota; class Actinomycetes; order Micromonosporales; family Micromonosporaceae; genus Plantactinospora; species Plantactinospora sp. B6F1. Next base: position 108,449 of record NZ_JBEEAC010000014.1, read on the forward strand.
CTCCCGGAACTCGTCGACGCAGGCGTCGAGGAGGTGCTGCAACCGCAGCCCCTTGCGCCCGGAGGAGAGGAACTCCTTGATCGCCATCTTCTTGCCCCGATCGACGATGTTCTGGATCATCGCGCCGGAGTTGAAGTCCTTGAAGTAGAGGACTTCCTTGTCGCCGTTGGCGTAGGTGACCTCGAGGAAGCGGTTCTCCTCGGTCTCCGAGTACATCCGCAGCACGACCGCCTCGATCATCGCCGCGACCGTGGCCTGCGGGTCGTTCCCGTGCTCGGTCAGGTCGTCCTGGTGCAGCGGCAGCCCGGTGAGGATGTACTTGGAGAAGATGTCCTTGGCCGCCTCGGCGTCCGGCCGCTCGATCTTGATCTTCACGTCGAGCCGGCCGGGGCGGAGGATCGCCGGGTCGATCATGTCCTCCCGGTTGGAGGCACCGATCACGATCACGTTCTCCAGGCCCTCGACACCGTCGATCTCGCTGAGCAGCTGCGGGACGATGGTGTTCTCCACGTCGGAGGAGACACCCGAGCCCCGGGTCCGGAACACCGAGTCCATCTCGTCGAAGAACACGATGACCGGGGTACCCTCGCCAGCCTTCTCCCGAGCCCGCTGGAAAATCAGCCGGATGTGCCGCTCGGTCTCACCGACGTACTTGTTGAGCAGCTCGGGGCCCTTGATGTTGAGGAAGTAGCTGGTGTGCTTCTCCTCGCCCCGCCGCTCGGCGATCTTCTTGGCCAGCGAGTTCGCCACCGCCTTGGCGATCAGCGTCTTGCCGCAGCCGGGCGGACCGTAGAGCAGGATGCCCTTCGGCGGCCGGAGTTGGTGCTCACGGAAGAGGTCGGCGTGCAGGAACGGCAACTCGACGGCGTCACGGATCTGCTCGATCTGGGCCTGCAGGCCGCCGATGTCGCCGTAGTCGACGTCCGGGACCTCCTCCAGGACCAGTTCCTCGACCTCGCTCTTCGGAATCCGCTCGTAGGCGTATGCCGAGCGAGGCTCGATCATGAGTGAGTCACCGGCCCGCAGGGGCGCGCCGATGAGAGTCTCCGCGAGGTGGACGATCCGTTCCTCGTCGGCGTGGGAGATCACCAGCGCCCTGTCGCCGACGCCGCCTGAGGGGCTGTCCAGCACCTCCTTGAGCATGACGACCTCGCCGACCCGCTCGTAGCCGAACGCGTCAACGATGTTGAGCGCGTCGTTGAGCAGGACCTCCTGCCCACGGCGCAGCTCCGCCACGTCGAGCGAGGGTGACACCGCCACCCGGAGTTTGCGTCCGCCGGTGAAGACGTCGACGGTACCGTCGTCGTGCCGGGCCAGGAAGACACCATAACCGCTCGGCGGTTGCGCCAGCCGGTCAATCTCCTCCTTGAGCGTGACGATCTGGGCGCGTGCCTCCTTGAGGGTGTTCACGAGCCGCTCGTTGTTCTCCGTGAGTCGAGCCAACTGCGCCTGTGTCGCCGCCAGCCGTTCCTCAAGCTGCCGGACGTGTCGAGGGCTTTCGGTCAACTTGCGCCGCACCAGAGCGAGTTCCTCTTGAAGAAACGCGACCTGGGTGGAGAGATCGTGGGCCTCCTTCTCCCACCGTGCGGCGCGCGAGTCCGCGTCGTCGCTGCGTGCCACGTCCCACCTCCCCGGGGGCTTGAACGTTCTGCCCTAACACTAACCGCTATGACGCTGATTCGGTTCCACGCAACACCCTCGTCGCCGAACCTTGATCACCTTGTCGACGTCCGCCGGGGCCGGCACCGGCGGATCGGAGCACCGCCGCGGGGTGCCGGGCGGGTCCGCGACAACACCGCCCGCCGGTCGCCGCGATCCGTCGCTGAGCAGCGATTCCGAGCCATGAACGGCGACCGGACCCGGCACCGCCGGCCCGGTCACGAGCCGGCGCCGGGACGCTACCGACCGTCGCGGCTTCGCCACCGAATTGCCGGGAACCGGCAAAGCGTCACGCCGAACCAGGGGTCTCCGGGCCCGCCGACCCGCAGGACACCGCCCGACAGGCCGGCGCTCACAACGTCGGGCGGCCGACCACCGAGGCGACCAGCCGGGCGAACTCCTCCAGCCGGGCGATCTGACCGGCGCCGCCGTCGTCGAGCGTCTTGCCGAACCGCAGCGCGTCGTGCCGCGGCGGCACCTGCGCGTCGTCGCCCGGCACACCCTCGTCCAGCGAGCTCAACAGCAGGTAGACGTCGATGCTGTCGACCCGGATCTGGCCGGTCGACGTACGGCTCAACCGGCGCCGGCAGCCCACCTCGCTCACCGTCGAGACCGGTACCACCCGCAACGACGACGTCATCGAGCCGGCCGGGCCGTCGTCGGGCGGCACGTCCTCGCCGTGCCAGAGGATCAGCCGGCTACCGTCGCAGATCGCGACCTCCTGCCAGACCCCGTTCACCTCGTTGACGAAGCGCTCCAGGGTGAACCCGAGCACCGAGGCACCGTTGAGCACCCCGGTCAGCGCCTCCATCGCGACGTCCGGGTCGCGCAGGTACGCCCGGGCGGCCGACTCCAGGTCCCGGTACGGCGACCAGTCCGGAAAGACGGCCGGCAGGTCTCCCCCACCGAACGCCGGCCGACTCATGCGCTGCCCTCCCCGAGCCCGGCACGCCCGCTGATGCGTCGACTCCGGCGGGGCGGGATCATTCCGCGGCCCTCCCCGAGGTCGCCTCGGCCTCCTGCCGCGCCTGGCGGCGCAGGGCGTACGCCTCGGCGCCCTTGCTGGGCTTGCGGCGGCGCGGCGGCGCGGTGACCCCGGGCGCGAGCCGACGGCTGGAGACGAGGAAGGCGGTGTGCGCGATCATGCGGTGGTCCGGGCGTACGGCGAGCCCGTCCGCGTGCCAGTCCCGGACCAGCGACTCCCAGGCCCGGGGCTCGGTGAAGCCGCCCCGCTCGCGCAGCGCCTCGACCAACTCGGAGAGCTGGGGCGTCGTCGCCACGTAACCGATGAACACCCCACCCGGGACCAGTGCGCGTTCGACCATGTCGAGCGCCTCCCAGGGGGTGAGGAGGTCAAGGATGATCCGGTCGAAACCGGACTCCTGGCAGTCTGCCACGTCGCCCACCCGGAGATTCCAGGCTGGATGCGGTCCACCGAAGAAGGATTCCACATTCCTGCGGGCGATTTCGGAAAAGTCCTCGCGCAGTTCGTAGGAATGCAGTTCGCCCTCCGGTCCGACGGCCCGGAGCAGCGAACAGGTGAGCGCGCCGGACCCGACACCGGCCTCCAGGACCTTGGCACCGGGGAAGATGTCGCCCATCGTCACGATCTGGGCGGCGTCCTTGGGATAGATCACCTGGGCGCCGCGCGGCATGGAAAGCACGTAGTCCGCGAGCAGCGGCCGCAACGCGAGGTAGGCGGTGCCGCCGGCCGAGGTGACCACGCTCCCGTCCGGCAACCCGATCAACGCGTCGTGTTCCAGCGCGCCGCGGTGGGTGTGGAACGACCGCCCGGGCTCCAGCGTGATGGTGTGCATCCGACCCTTCGGATCGGTCAGCTGGACCCGGTCGCCGGGGCGGAACGGCCCCCGGTGCGCCGGCACCGGTCCGGTCGGGGCGGCGGGAACTGCGGTGGGTTGTGCGGTCACTGAGTCATCTTCCGTTTCGGCTCCAGGAGCTGCGCCAGGTCGGCGATATGCAGAACGCCGACCACATCTTCGCCTGAGGTCACCAGGTACTGCGCGCCCGGGTGGGCCTGTACCGCGTGCACCACCTGCTCCCCGCCGAGCCCCACCGCGAGACTTGGCACCCCGTCCACGCCCCGGGCCACCGCGTCCACCGCCACCCAGGGCCGGCGCTCCACCGGTACGGCGTCGGCGGCGGTCCGGTCGACCAGCGCCACCAGCCGGCCGGACGAGTCCGCCACCCCCAGTGTCGAACCGCCGTGCCCGGCGGCCGTCCCGCGCCGCTGCGCCTCCGCCAGCGGGGTGCCGCTCGGCACCGAGTAGACCGGCCGGGCCAGTCGGGCCAGGTCGATGAGGGGGAACCGGCGGCTGATCCGGGCCGCCCGGATCGCCTGACCGGCGCCCTGCCAGAGGGTGAACGCGACCAGCAGCACGAGCGCCAGACCCAACCACGGCAGCTCGACCAGGAAGGTCAGCAGCGTGAAGAGTACGGCGGTGCCGATCGCGACGGCTCGGCCGAACCAGCCGGCCACCTCGGTGGCCAGGTGCCGGTCCCGGGTGAGCACCCAGACCCCGGCCCGCAACGCCCGACCGCCGTCCAGCGGCAACCCGGGCAGGATGTTGAAGAGCCCGACCAGCACGTTGCTGGCGGCGAGTTGGAAGGCGAACTGGTCGGCCAGGGTGCCGTCCGGCAGAGCGAGCGTGGCGGCGACCCCGACCAGGCCGAGCACCAGGGAGACCGCCGGCCCGGCGAGCGAGACGAGCAGGTCCACCCGGGGCGTCGGAGCGTCCCGCTCCATCTCGGTGTAGCCACCGAGCAGTTCGAGGGTGATACCGCGTACTCCGATCCCGTACCGGCGGGCGGTCAACGCGTGCCCCAACTCGTGCAGCAACACCGAGCCGAGCAGCAGGACCACGAAGACCAGGCCGACAAGATAGCCGACCAGCTGCGACAATCCGAGTTGTTGCCGGACGAACTCGCCGTACATGACCGTGATCAGGGCGACCAGCAACACCATGGACGGGTTGAGGTAGACCGGGACGCCGAGCACCCGGCCGACGGTGAAGCCGGGCCGCCGGTCAGCGCCGCGCCGCGGTCGCGAGTTTCCCTCCATCTCCTCAGATGCTACGGAACATCCCGTCGGGTGGACCCGGCGGTTCGGCCGGGGTGACCGCCGACGATCGGTGCCGGTACGCATGGCGGGGCGGGTGGGCCGGGTTCGGTCGTACCCGTGACATAGCCTTCCGGACATGACGGCGGAGACGGTCACATCGCAGACAGGCACGGACGGGCCGGCCGATCCCCCGAGCGAGACCCTGACGCAGGGGCAGGTCACCGCCTCGCTGTCCCCGTCCCGGGCGGCGGACTTCAAGACCTGCCCGCTGCTCTACCGGTTCCGCAGCATCGACCGGCTGCCGGAGCGGCCGTCTCTGGAGCAGGCGCGCGGCACACTGGTGCACGCTGTGCTGGAACGCCTCTTCGACCTGCCGGCCGGGCACCGGACGCCGGCGGCCGCCGGTGACCTGGTGGCGCCGCAGTGGGACCGGCTGGTGGCCGAGCAGGCGGAGCTGGCCGAGATCTTCACCGGGGGTGCCCTCGCCGGTCCGGCCGACTTCCTGGCCTCGGCCCGCGAGCTGCTCGACGGCTACTTCACGGTGGAGGATCCGAACCGGCTGGAACCGGCCGCGCGGGAGAGCCTCGTCTCCACGGTGGTGGCCGACCAGTTGCTCATCCGGGGCTACATCGACCGACTGGACGTCTCGCCCGACGGCGCCCTGCGGGTGGTCGACTACAAGACCGGTGGCGCCCCCCGGGAGGCGTTCGAGGCCCGGGCGTTGTTCCAGCTCAAGTTCTACGCCCTGGTGCTGTGGCGCACCCGGGGAGTGGTGCCCAGGGTGCTGCGGCTGCTCTATCTCAAGGACGCGGAGGTGTGTGACTACACCCCCGACGCGGAGGAACTGGTCCGGTTCGAGCGGACCGTGCTGGCACTCTGGCGGGCCATCGAGCAGGCCACCCTGGCCCGCGACTTCCGGCCCAAGCCGAGCCGGCTCTGCGACTGGTGCAACCACCAGGCGCACTGCCCGGCGTTCGGCGGCACTCCCCCGCCGTTCCCCGAGCCGACCGCGCAGGCCGACCCGACGGCGCCGCCGGTCCCGCCACCGTCCCGGCCCGGCGTCCGGCCGGCTCCGGCTCCGGCTCCGACTCCGACTCCGACTCCGACTCCGACTCCGACTCCGGGGAGCGTATCGGGCGGGCCGGCGCTGCCGAGCCAGTCGACCGGATCGGGCCGGGCGGGTACCGCGCCTATCCTCGGCGTCGGGTCCGCCGAGGAGGAGTCGGGCTCCTCCTGAAGGAGGACCCCAGGGTCGCCGCCGGTGACGACCTGCCGCGCCACGCAGCGGCTAGCGTCGCCAGCATGACCCGTACCGATGCCCCCGGGACGCCGGCCCTCGGCCGGATCCTGGCGAGCTGGCGGCGCTTCTGGCACGATCCAGGACAGCGTAGGTGGCTGGGCCAGGACGGGTTGCTCGCGGTCGCCGCCGTCGCGGTGGAAGCGGTGCTCGTCGGCACCGCGCCGCCGGGAGTCGCTCCCTGGGGGTGGCCCGGAACGGCGATCTGGAGCGTGCTCTGCGCCACCCCGATCGTGCTGCGCCGGGTCGCTCCCTGGCCCGCCGTGATGCTGGCCGTCCCGATCTACGTCGCCTCGGTCCTTGCCGACGCGCAAGCGGTCACCGTCGGGGCCACGTTCGTACTGCTGACCTACACCACCGCCGCGCTGCTGCCGCTCCGCCAGGCGGCGCTGGCCGCCGCGGCGCTCTGGAGTCCCGGCCTGGCCGTCGCCCTCGTCGAGCCACCGCCGCCCGACTTCACCGAACCCTCCCGCGCCTACCTGGTCTCCACCCAGGTGCTCCTCGCGTTGGTCTGCTTCTTCGTCGGCCGGACGGTGCACGCCCGGCGGGCCACCATCCTGGCCCTGGAGGAACGGGCCCGGGTCGCCGAGGAGAACCAGCGGTCGCTGGCCGACCAGGCGGTCGCCGACGAGCGCCGGCGGATCGCCCGCGAGCTCCACGACGTGGTCGCGCACCACGTCAGCGTGATGGGCGTACTGGCCACCGGGGCGCGCCGGGTGCTGTCCCGGGACCCGGCCGCCACCGACGGCGCACTCGGCACGATCGAGGAGACCAGCCGGACGACCCTGCGCGAGCTGCGCCGGCTGCTGGACGTGCTGCGTACCGACGCCGAGCCGGCCGCCGAGCTGTCCCCGCAGCCGGGGCTGGCCGGCATCGAAGCGCTGGTGGAGCAGGTGAGGGAGGCCGGCCTGCCGGTGACCCTGCGGGTGGACGGCACGCCCGGCCCGCTGGACCCCGGGGTGGCGCTCACCGTGTTCCGGATCGTGCAGGAGGCGCTCACCAACACCCTGAAGCACGCCGGCACGGCGACCGCACAGGTCCGGTTGAGCTTCGGGGTGTACTGGCTGATCGTCGAAATCGCGGACACCGGCCGGGGCCCGGCACCGGAGGGCGGACGGCTGGGCCATGGCCTGGTGGGAATGCGGGAACGGATGGCCCTCTACGGTGGGACCCTGCGCACCGGGCCCCGTCCCGGCGGCGGCTACCGGGTGTACGCCAAGATGCCGATGGAGCAACTGGGCGCACCGATCGACAAGGGGGCGGGATGAGCGAGGGTCACGAGCGGAACGGCCAGCTCACGGCCGACGTGGCGGGACGTCGCGAGCGGAACGGCCAGGCCGGTGCCGGTGTGCCCGGTGCCGGCGCGGAGCGACACGGGGTGCCGGCATGAGCGACGGCAGGGACTCGACCCGGCCGGTACGCGTCCTGCTCGCCGACGACCAGCCGCTGCTGCGTACCGGATTCCGCATGGTGCTGGGGGCGGAGGACGACCTCGACATCGTCGGCGAGGCCGGCGACGGCGTCGACGCGGTCGACCTGTCCCGGCGGCTGCTGCCCGACGTGGTGCTGATGGACATCCGGATGCCCCGGATGGACGGGGTCGCCGCCACCAGGGCCATCATCGACGCCCGCCTGCCGGTCCGGGTGCTCATCCTGACCACCTTCGACCTCGACGAGTACGTCGTCGGCGCGCTGCGGGCCGGAGCGAGTGGCTTCCTGGCCAAGGACGTACCCGCCGAGGACCTGGTTTCCGCCATCCGCACCGTCGCCGCCGGCGAAGCCGTCGTGGCGCCCCGGATCCTCAAGCGGCTGCTGGACCGGTTCGCCGAGACCCTGCCCGACCCGGACGCCAGCCCGCCCAAGGCGATCGGCGTGCTCACCGAGCGGGAGCGGGAGGTGCTGGTCCAGGTGGCCCGCGGGCTCTCCAACGCGGAGATCGCCCGGGTGCTGTCGGTCAGCGAGACGACCATCAAGACCCACGTCGGGCACGTGCTGACCAAGCTCGGCCTCCGCGACCGGGTCCAGGCGGTGGTGCTGGCCTACGAGACCGGGCTGGTGCGCCCCGGCGCCTGACCGCACCGCCACCTCCGGCACCTCCGCCGACACCGCCAGGTGCGGACGGCGGCCTGCGGAACAGGGTCGGCCGACCATCCGGCAGGCGTGGTCGGCGGCCCGCGTACCAGCCCCGGAGGAGTAGTCCGGAGGGACCGCAGAGCCTACGACCCGCGGAGTGCCGAGTCGTCCGGCCGGAGGACCGGCCCCGGGGCACGCGGCGTACCCGAAGACCATTCCGACGTACGACGGCGCGCCGGTCTCCCCCGGCTACCGTTTATCCCGGGCGACGGCGCCGACACATATCAGTCAGGGGCAACCCTGATTCGGTATCAGGGCCCACCCGCAGCAGATTTTCCGCGTCGGACTCCGCCGTGGGAGGGACGCCGGCCCCGCCCGGATCACCGACGATTAATGCTGCCGGCCGGACCGCACGGGTTCGGCCGGACCAAGACGTCCAGGGGGAGATGAAGAAGTGACCGCGACGGTAGCCCGAGATGCCCAGATGGCCGCACGGGCAAGCGACGTGTGGAAGGTGTACGGCAGCGGGGAGGCGCAGGTTGTCGCACTGCGTGGCGTGAATGCGGAGTTCGAGAGGGCCCGGTTCACCGCCATCATGGGACCGTCCGGATCCGGCAAGTCCACCCTGATGCACTGCCTCGCCGGGCTCGATTCGGTGACCCGGGGAGCAGTCCATATCGGCGACACCGCCGTTACCGGACTCGGTGACGCGGGTCTCACCAAACTGCGCCGGGACAAAGTCGGTTTCATCTTCCAGCAGTTCAACCTGCTGCCTACCCTGAGCGCGCTGGAAAACATCCTGCTGCCGCTCTCGATCGCCGGTCGTAAACCCGACAAGGAATGGCTCGACACCGTTATCGACACCGTCGGGCTGCGGGACCGGCTCGGTCACCGGCCGGCCCAGCTCTCCGGCGGGCAGCAGCAGCGGGTCGCCTGCGCGCGGGCACTCGCCTCCCGGCCCGAGGTGGTCTTCGCCGACGAGCCGACCGGAAACCTCGACTCCCGGGCCGGCGCCGAGGTGCTCGGCTTCCTGCGCCGCTCCGTCGCCGAGTACCAGCAGACCATCGTGATGGTCACGCACGACCCGGTGGCCGCCTCCTACGCCGGCCGGGTCATCTTCCTCGCCGACGGCCAGATCGTCTCCGAACTCGTCGAACCGACCCCGGAGACCGTGCTGGACACGATGAAGAAGCTCGACGGGCTCACCGAGGCGGGGCTCTGATGCTGCGCGCCACCCTGAAGAGCCTGCTCGCCCGCAAGGTCCGGCTGGTCCTCTCCGCCCTGGCGGTCGTGCTCGGCGTGATGTTCGTCTCCGGTGCCTTCGTCCTCACCGACACGCTGGGCCGGTCCTTCGACGCCGTCTTCAGCGACGCGTACGCCGGCACCGACGTCGGGGTCACCGCGAAGCCCAAGATCGAAGTTGGCGAGATGGAGGGCATGCAGCTCGCCGCCCCCTTCCCGGCCAGCACCCTGGACCGGGTCCGCGAGGTGCCGGGGGTGGCCGACGCCACCGGGCTGGCCATCGCCGAAGGCGCCCGGGTGATCGGCGGCAACGGTAAGGTGCTGACCTCCTTCGGCCCGCCCCAGCTCGGTGCGAACTGGACCGGCGAGAGCGGTCAGGTCGAACTCCGCGAGGGCCGGGGCCCCACCGCCGACCACGAGGTGGCGGTCAACGGGGCGGTGGCCAAGGCGGCCAAGATCGCCGTCGGCGACCGGGTCGGGGTACTCACCCTGCAACCGAAGCGTGAGTTCACCGTGGTCGGCATCTACGGCTACAGCGGCGACCGGGACAGCCTCGGCGGCGCCCAGGAGGTGGCGTTCACCGAGCGGGTCGCCCAGGAACTGATGCTGGGCCAGCCCGGCGTCTTCTCCGAGCTGAGCGTGCAGGCGGCCGACGGGGTCGACCCGGCGAAGCTGCGCGACGACATCGCCGGCACGCTCGGCGACGGCTACGTGGTCAAGACCGGCGAACAGCTCTCCGACGAGGCCTCCGCCGGGCTGAAGGAGGGGCTCTCCTTCTTCAACAACATCCTGCTCGGCTTCGCCGGCGTCGCACTCTTCGTCGGCATCTTCCTGATCCTGAACACCTTCTCGATCATCGTCGCCCAGCGCACCAGGGAACTCGCGCTGCTTCGGGCGCTCGGCGCGGCACGCGGTCAGGTGATCGGCTCGGTGCTGGTCGAGGCCGTCGCGATCGGTCTGGTCGCCTCGGTGCTCGGGCTCGGCGCCGGGATCGGCGTCGGCGCCCTGCTGGCGTACGTCTTCGGGCAGACCGCCGGTGGGCTGCAACTGGCCGGGCTGGGCGTACCCCCGGCCGCGGTGATCAGCTCCTTCGCGGTCGGCCTGCTCGTCACCGTCGTCGCGGCGGTACTCCCGGCGATGCGGGCCGCCCGGATTCCCCCGGTGGCCGCCATGCAGGACGTGGCGACGCCGGACCGGCCGCTGACGAAGATCTCCGCCGCCGGTGCGGTGGTGGCCGCGCTCGGCGGCACCCTGATGGCACTGGGCCTGAGCGGCACCGGGGGCAACGTCCTGCTGACGATCCTCGGCGGCGTGCTGCTCTCGTTCATCGGGGTCGCCCTGCTGACCCCGCTGATCAGCCGCCCGGTGGTCGGGCTGCTCGGCCGGCTCTTCTCCTGGTCGGTGCCGGGCAAGCTGGGCCGGCTGAACTCGGGCCGTAACCCGCGCCGCACCGCGATCACCGCCGCCGCGCTGATGGTCGGCATCGCCCTGGTCACCGGCGTGACGGTGATCCTCGACTCGGCCAAGAGCAGCATCACGGCGCTGGCCGAGGACACCATCCAGGCCGAACTGGTGATCTCCGGGGCGCAGACCGGTCCCCGGCCGCCGAGCTTCGACCCGGCGGTCCTGGACAGGGCCGCCGAACTGCCCGGCGTGGCCATGGTCGCCGGCCTGTACAGCGACCGCGCGGAGATCGACGGCAAGCCGGGCTGGGTCAGCGCGACCAGCAACGTTTCCGCGCTGCGGGAGATCTACCGGGCCACCCCGACCGCCGGCAGCATCGACTCACTCGCCCCCGGTCAGCTCGTCGTCGACTCGAAGACCGCGGAGGACCGTGGCCTGTCGGTCGGGGAGACGCTGCCGGTGCAGTTGTCCCGGGGAGAGACCCGGACCTACACGGTCGTCGGCATCTACGCCGAGTCCGACCTGTTCGGTGGGTTCGTCCTCCCCGCCACGGCGGCGGCCGACTTCGCGGTGCCGCAGCCGACGCAGGCGTACCTGAAGCTGGCGCCGGGCGCCTCGGTCGACCAGGTGCTGCCGCAGGTGGAGACGCTGCTGGCGGACAGCCCCGAGGTGTCGGTCGCCGACCGCGCCGACTTCATCGAGCAGCAGACCAGCCAGCTCGACGGGCTGCTGGCGATGATCCAGATCCTGTTGGCGCTGGCGATCGTGATCGCCGTACTCGGCATCGTGAACACGCTGGCGCTCTCGGTGCTGGAGCGGACCCGGGAGCTGGGCCTGCTGCGGGCCATCGGCCTGCGGCGGGGTCAGACCATGCGGATGATCACCGTCGAGGCGGTGGTGATCTCCGTCTTCGGCGCCCTGCTCGGGATCGCGGTCGGCACCGGTCTCGGCGCCGCCGTGGTCCGGGCGCTGCGCGAGGACGGCATCACCGACCTGGTGTTGCCGTGGACCGAGATGGCGGTCTTCCTCGGCCTGGCCGCGGTGGTCGGGGTGGTCGCGGCGGTGCTCCCGGCGATCCGCGCGGCCCGGCTGAACGTGCTCGGCGCGATCGCGCACGAGTAGCGGGCCGGCCCACGGCCGTGGGGGCGGCCATGGGTGGCAGGGCCGGGGGCGGCGTCGGGACGGGCGCCGCCCCCGGCCGCGCTCCCGGCTCGGTGCCGTGCACCGGGGTCGCCGGCCGTGTCGGGAGCGACGCGGGGTGGTCAGCGGGACAGGTCGAGCGGGGCGACCAGGCCGGAGAGCAGGTCCAGGTCCACCCCGGTCAGCGTCTCCAGCAGGCGTACGCCGTCGGCCGGGTCGATCGGCACCGCGTGCGGCACCGCGAGGACGGCGGCTCCGGCCGCGAGCGCGCTGGCCACCCCGGTCGGCGAGTCCTCGATCGCCACGCAGCGGGAGACCGGCACGTCCAGCAGCCGGGCCGCCGTCAGGTACGGCTGCGGATCCGGCTTCGTGGCGGCCACCTCGTCACCGCAGACCACCACGTCGAAGGTGTCCCGACCGAGCGTCTCCAGCGCGATCTCCACCACCGCGCGTCGGGTCGAGGTGACCAGCGCGGCCGGCACCGCGGCGGCACGTACCGCCGTCACCAGGGCCAGCGCCCCCGGCCGCCACCTCAGGTCGGTCAGGAACAGCTCGCCGACCCGCCGGTCGACCCAGGCGGCGCTGACCACCGGGTCACGCCACGGCTGGTCCAGGTCACGGTGCAGGAGCTCCATCGACACGGCCATGTCCGTGCCGACCATGGCGAGCCGGGCGGCCTCGGAGAGCGTGCCGCCGTAGTGCGCGGCGAGTTCCTGGAGCCCGATGTCCCACAACCGCTCGCTGTCCACCAGCGTGCCGTCCATGTCGAAGAGCACCGCGGCGAGATGCTGGCTGTTCAGGGTTGCCTCCCGGATCGAACGCGAGCTGCCGGCTCCGATCCTGCCAACGCGGGCGGACGATCTCCCAGGAACCGCCCTTGAAGTGTGGCGGATGCCTCAGCGGGCGCCGTACCGGACGGCTCCGTCGACGGACCGGCCAGTCACTGGACGGCTCAGGAAAGGTCGCAGGCGTCCAGCGAGCGCCGGTACCCGGCGAAGAACGCGTCGGTGCGCTGCCGCGCGGTGCCGTGCGCCCCCTCGGCGAACCACGGCTGGCCCGGATCGTCGGCGACCGCTCGCAGACCGGCACCGAGCTCGTCGAGGTCGCCGTCCTCGATCGTCAACGCACGGGACCGCACCGAGTCCCCGAGGTACGCCCCGGCCATGCAGTCGGCCTGCAGCTCCTGCTGGATGGTGAAGCTGTAGCGGATGCCGAGCCGCACCTGCACACCGTGCGCGTACTCGTGGCCGAGCAGGTAGAACAGGAACGCGTCGCCGATCTGACGGAAGGCGGCGACGGCCCAGTTGACGTCGTACGCGATGAAGTCGCCCGCCGCGCAGTAGACGGCGTTGTTGCGCGGCAGTCCCTGCCCGGCACAGTCGACCTCGCCGTCCCGCTGGTAGGCGATAACCCGGCGGATCGGCCGGAACCGCTCCCCCGACGCCTCGAACCGCCCCGTCCAGTACTCCTCGGCGACCCGTACCGCACCCTCGATGTCGCGCTGAAACTCGTCGACGGTCATGGTGCCGTCGGCGCCGGCGCTGTCGCCCGCGGAGGTGGCCCGATCATCCGGCACCGGCGGATCGTCCTCACCCGGCCCGCCGGCAAAGCAGGCTCCCGCGACGACCAGCGTCACGATCAGCGCGAGCAGCGGCCAGAACCGGTCGGTACGGCGCCTCGGACGCATCCCGGCCTCCCACAGGGTCGACGGACCAGAACACTTCCCAGGATGGTCGGCCCGGCAAACCCCTACCCGGCCGGCGACCGGAGACCCGGCACCCGCGCGGGCTGGCGGCCTACCTGGCGTTGAAGTAGCTGGCCTCCGGGTGGTGCACCACGATGGCGTCGGTCGCCTGCTCCGGCACGAGCTGGTATCCCTCGGAGAGCCGGACACCGATCCGTTCCGCGCCGAGCAGGTCGACCAGCTTCGCCCGGTCGGTCAGGTCGGGGCAGGCCGGATAACCGAACGCGTACCGGCAGCCCCGGTAGTCGGTACGCAGCAGCCCGGCGAGGTCGGCCGGGTCGTCGTCGGCCACCGTACGGCCGTCGGGCAGGGTCAGCTCGGCCCGGATCCGGCGGTGCCAGTACTCGGCGAGCGCCTCGGTGAGCTGCACCGACAGGCCGTGCACCTCCAGGTAGTCGCGGTACTCGTCCCCGGCGAAGAGCTTCGCGGCATACTCGCTGATCGGCTGCCCGACGGTGACCAGTTGCAGCGCCACGACGTCGAGCCGGTCACCCCGGGGCCGGAAGAAGTCGGCCAGGCAGAGCCGGCGCTCCTGCCGCTGCCGGGGGAAACTGAACCGGGCCCGTTCGGCCTCCGTCCGCTCGTCGAGCAGCACCAGGTCGTTGCCGTCGGAGTAGGCCGGGAAGTAGCCGTAGACCACCGCCGCCTCCAGTACCCGGTCGGCGGCGAGCCGGTCCAGCCAGGCGCGCAGCCGGGGCCGCCCCTCGGTCTCCACCAGCTCCTCGTAGCTCGGCCCGGAGCCGCCGCGCGACCCGCGCAGGCCCCACTGGCCGAGGAAGGTCGCCCGCTCGTCGAGCAGGGCCGCGTAGTCGGCCAGCGGGATGCCCTTGACGACCCGGGTGCCGTGGAACGGCGGCGTCGGCACCGCGACGTCGGTGGCCACGTCCGAGCGGACCGAGTCGTCGGTCAGCTCCGGCAGCGCCGCGGCGGTCCGGGTCCGCTGCCGCTCCCGGCGGGCCCGCCGGGCGGCCAGCGCCGCCTCCCGCCCGGCGTCGACCACCGGGGCACCGCCCCGCTTCGCCGCCATCAGTCGGTCCATCAGGGACAGTCCCTCGAAGGCGTCCCGGGCGTAGTGCACCTCACCCGGGTACGCCGACCGGAGGTCGTCCTCGACGTACGACCGGGTCAGCGCCGCACCGCCGAGCAGCACCGGCCAACGCCCCGCGACACCCCGGGCCGCCATCTCGGCCAGGTTCTCCCGCATCACCACGGTGCTCTTCACCAGCAGGCCGGACATCCCGACGGCGTCCGCGGCGTGCTCCTCGGCGGCCTCCAGGATGGCCGCGATCGGCTGCTTGATCCCGATGTTGACCACGTCGTAGCCGTTGTTGGAGAGGATGATGTCCACCAGGTTCTTGCCGATGTCGTGCACGTCGCCCTTGACGGTCGCCAGCACGATCCGACCCTTGCCGCCGTCGTCGGTCTTCTCCATGTGCGGTTCGAGATGGCCCACCGCGGCCTTCATCACCTCGGCCGACTGGAGCACGAACGGCAACTGCATCTGGCCGGCGCCGAACAGCTCGCCGACCACCTTCATCCCGTCGAGCAGCAGCTCGTTGATGATGGTCAATGCCGACCTGGTGGTCAGCGCCTCGTCCAGGTCGGCTTCCAGGCCGTTGCGTTCACCGTCGACCACCCGCCGTTTCAGCCGCTCGTCGACCGGGAGCGCGGCGAGTTCCTCCGCCCTGCTGGCCCGGGCCGCGGCGGCGTCGACCCCCTCGAAGAGCTCGATGAACCGCGCCACCGGGTCGTGGCCGGGCTGGCGCCGGTCGTAGATCAGGTCAAGCGCCGCCTCGCGCTGCTCGTCCGGGATCCTGGCCATCGGCAGGATCTTGCTGGCGTGCACGATGGCGCTGGTCAGGCCGGCCTGCACGCACTCGTGCAGGAAGACCGAGTTGAGCACCTGCCGGGCCGCCGGGTTCAGCCCGAAGGAGACGTTCGAGACGCCGAGCGTGAAGTTGACCCCGGGATAGCGGCGGGTGATCTCCCGGATCGCCTCGATCGTCTCGACACCGTCCCGGCGGGTCTCCTCCTGGCCGGTGGCGATCGGGAAGGTGAGGCAGTCGACCAGGATGTCCCGGCGGTCGATGCCCCACCGGCCGGTGAGGTCGTCGATGAGCCGGGACGCCACCCTGACCTTCCACTCGGCCGTCCGGGCCTGACCCTCCTCGTCGATGGTCAACGCCACCACCGCGGCCCCGTGCTCGCGGACCAGCGGCAGCACCCGGGCGTACCGGGAGTCGGGGCCGTCGCCGTCCTCGAAGTTCACCGAGTTGACCACGCACCGGCCGCCGAGCATCTCCAGTCCGGCTTCGATCACCGCCGGCTCCGTCGAGTCCAGCATGATCGGCAGCGTCGACGCGGTGGCGAACCGGCCCGCGATCTCCCGCATGTCGCGTACGCCGTCCCGGCCGACGTAGTCGACGCAGAGGTCGAGCAGGTGCGACCCGTCCCGGGCCTGGCTCCGGGCGATCTCCACGCACGCCTGCCAGTCCCCGGCCAGCATCGCCTCCCGGAACGCCTTCGAGCCGTTGGCGTTGGTGCGTTCGCCGACCATCAGCACGCTGGCGTCCTGGGCGAACGGCACCTGGTGGTAGAGGCTGGCCACCCCCGGCTCCGGCGCCGGCTCCCGGGGCGGTGCCACCGTCTCACCCAGCCGGTCCAGCACCGCCCGGATGTGCTCCGGGGTGGTGCCGCAGCAGCCGCCGACCAGGGTCAGCCCGTAGTCGTGCACGAAGCCGGCCAGCGCGTCGGCCAGTTCGTCCGGGGTCAGCGGATAGCGGGCCCCGTCGGCGGTCAGCTCCGGCAGCCCGGCGTTCGGCATCACCGACAGCGGGATCCGGGAGTGCCGGGAGAGGTAGCGCAGGTGTTCGGTCATCTCGGCCGGACCGGTGGCACAGTTGAGCCCGATCAGGTCGATGCCGAGCGGCTCCAGCGCGGTCAGCGCCGCGCCGATCTCGCTGCCCAGCAGCATCGTGCCGGTGGTCTCGACCGTGACGTGGCAGATCACCGGCAGATCCCGGCCCGTCTCGGCCAGCGCCCGGCGGGCCCCGACCACCGCCGCCCGGACCTGGAGCAGGTCCTGGCAGGTCTCCACGATCAGCCCGTCCGCGCCGCCGGCGATCAGCCCGGCCGCGTTGCGCTGGTACGCGTCGCGCAGCTCCGGATAGCCGAGGTGTCCCAGGGTCGGCAGCTTGGTGCCCGGTCCCATCGCACCGAGCACGTACCGGGGCCGGTCCGGGGTGGCCGCCGCGTCGGCGGCCTGCCGGGCCAGCCGGGCGCCCGCCTCGGCCAGCTCGGCTATCCGGTGCGCGATGCCGTACTCCCGCAGGGCGGAGAGGTTGGTGCCGAAGGTGTTCGTCTCGACACAGTCCGCCCCGGCCGCCAGGTAAGCCTCGTGCACCGACCGGACGACGTCGGGGCGGCTCACGTTGAGGATCTCGTTGCACCCCTCGTGGCCCTCGAAGTCGTCCAGGCTCAGCTCGGCCGCCTGCAACATCGTCCCCATCGCGCCGTCGGCGACCAGCACCCGGCCGCCGAGCGCGTCACGTAGCGGAGTCGGCACAGCTCCAGGCTAGTCCGGGCGGCGATCCGGTTGTCGCAGGTAGGCGTACCGTTCCGCAACGTACGCTCCGCCGGGCAATCGCCCGTTCCGTCCTGGATGTCCCGAGCTGCCCCGTCGAGGGCGGCCGCCGGGACCCGCCCCCGGCGGGCCGAGCCGGCGCGGCCGGCGGGCCACATCCGAATCAGGGACGTAGGCTGACGGACGTGAGGGACAACAGGGACGGCAGCACCAGGCACACAGCGCGCACCACCGGACGGCTCCGGACCGCCCGGCTCGGCCGTGGCACGCACGCTGGGGGTAGGGCGTGACCGAGTTCGACGGGCTGCCCATGCTGCGCTCGCCGGTCGCGATCGCCGCCTTCGAGGGCTGGAACGACGCGGCCGACGCCTCCACCGCTGCGGTCGAACACCTGGAACAGGTGTGGCAGGCACGCCAGATCACCGAACTGGATCCGGAGGAGTTCTACGACTTCCAGGTGAGCCGACCGACGATCACGATGGCCGACGGCGAGACCCGCCGGGTCGAGTGGCCGACCACCCGGTTCATGCGGGCCAGCCCGGACGGTACGGACCGGGACGTGGTGCTGATCCGGGGCATCGAGCCGAGCATGCGCTGGCGCACCTTCTGCGAGCAGGTGCTGGAGCTCTGCCACAGCCTGGAGATCAACCGCGTCGTGCTGCTCGGCGCGCTCCTGGCCGACGTGCCATACACCCGCCCCCTGCCGATCAGCGGCAGCGCCTCGGACAAGGACGCCGCCGAGCGCTACCAGCTCACCCCGACCCGCTACGACGGCCCGACCGGGATCGTCGGGGTACTGCACGACGCCGCCACCCGGGCCGAGGTCGACGCCGTGTCGTTCTGGGTGCACGTCCCGCACTACGCCAACAACCCGCCCTGTCCGAAGGCGACCCTGGCCCTGCTGCACCGCGTCGAGGAGGTGCTCGACCTGCCCGTTCCGATGTCGGACCTGGCCGAGGAGGCCGCCGAGTGGGAGCAGCGGGTCCGCACCGCCGCCGAGCAGGACGCCGAACTCGGCGAGTACGTCCGCGAGCTGGAGGAACGGGTCGGCGACGCCGGCATCCAGCCGCTGACCGGCGACGAGATCGCCCAGGAGTTCGAGAAGTACCTGCGCCGTCGCGGCGGCTCGGCCGGCCCGACCGCGGGCTCCTGGTGACCTCCGCCGGCTCCCGACGCCCCGCCGTTCGCTGAGCCGGCGGCTGCGGGGCAACCCGGGCCGGCGTGACCCAACCGATTTCTGACTGTGGCGGTGTCTGTTCCGGTTGCCCGGCACACACTTCGTACGGCATCCTAGGAACCTAGTGCTGTGGCGATGGATCATGATGGGGGTAGTGGTGCAGATCAATCCGGGAGCGGCCGAGTTTCCCCACCGGCAAATCGCCGCGCAGTTGCGGGCACGGATCCGGGCCGGTGACTGGGCGGCGGGTGAGCGACTGCCGTCCATCCCGGCCATCGCCGAGATGTTCGGGGTGGCGAAGCAGACCGTGCAACGCGCCATCGACCAGCTCCGGGTGGAGGGTGTCCTCATCACCAAGCCGGGCTCCGGCACGTACGTCCGGGGCACCCGGCGCCGGCTCAACCGGCTCTCCCGGGGCCGGTACGGCGGCCACCGTGGCTACCACGCCGACCTCGCCGCCCGGTACCGGCAGCAGTTGGTACAGGTCGGCCGGGCACCGGCCCCGCCCGAGGTGGCCGACGCGTTCGGGGTGCCGGACGGCACCGAACTGATCGTCCGGCGGCACCTGGTCCGCACCGAGGAGGTGCCGGTGGAGGTCGGCGCCTCCTGGTTCCGTACCGCCGATGCCGCCGGCACCAGCCTGGAACGGATGGAGGCGTACGGCCGACCGCTCTACCAGGAGGCCGAAGAGGCGATCGGCCGGCGCTACGTCTCGGCGACCGACCAGATCAGCGCCCGGCAGCCGAGCCGGGAGGAGGCGGAGATCCTGCAGATCCGCCCGGACACCCCGGTGCTACACCTGCTGCACGTCGCCTACGACGCCAGCCACCGGCCGATCGAGGTGGCCCAGGCGACCTGGCCCGGCCCGATGACCACGCTGACCGAGCAGTACCAGGTCCCTGGCCCGGCGTCGGAGCCCGACCCGGACCCGGGACTGGTGCTGGGCTGAGCGGCACCCGCCCGCCGGTCGCTGCGCTGACGGCGGGCGGGACCACGCGGGCGGCGCCCCGGCAACGGCGCTGGCGGCGGGCGGGACCACGCGGGCGACTACAGCTTGATCCCGAGCAGGGCGTCGACGGTGGCGGCCATCAGGTCCGGCGCGGCCGGGTCGGTGCCGGACCCGGCGAGCGCGGCATCCGCCCAGCGGTCCACCACGGCCAGCACGCCCGGCGTGTCCAGGTCGTCGGCGAGCCGCTCGCGTACCCGTGCCAGCAGGTCCGGACCGGCGGGCCCGGACGGCGCCGCGGCGGCCTCCCGCCATCGGGCCAGCCGCGTCGTGCCCTCCTTGAGCAGGTCGTCGGTCCACTCCCGATCGGTGCGGTAGTGGCCGGCGAGCAGTGCCAGCCGCACCGCCATCGGGTCCACGTGGTCGGCCCGGAGCCGGGAGACGAAGACCAGGTTTCCCTTCGACTTCGACATCTTCTCGCCGTCCAGGCCGATCATCCCGGCATGCACGTAGTGCCTGGCGAACGGCTCCACCCCGGTCAGCCGCTCGGCGTGCGCCGCCGAACACTCGTGGTGCGGGAAGGTCAGGTCGTTGCCACCGCCCTGGACGTCGATGGTGTCACCGAGCAGCGACATCGCGATCACCGCGCACTCGATGTGCCAGCCCGGCCGGCCGGGACCGAGCGGGCCGCCCTCCCACGCCGGCTCGCCGTCCCGGGCCCCCCGCCAGAGCAGCGGGTCGAGCCGGTCCCGCTTGCCGGCCCGGTCCGGATCCCCGCCCCGCTCGGCGAAGTAGTCGAGCATCTCGGCCCGGGAGAGGTTGGACTCGTAGCCGAACCGGGGCGCGGCGGAGATGTCGAAGTAGACGTCCCCGGTGCCGTCGTCGAGCCGGTACCCCGCCCCGTCGTCCAGCAGCACCCGGACCTGCTCCGCGATCGCCGGAATCGACTCCACGGCGCCGACGTAGTGGGCGGGCGGGATCATCCGCAGCGCCTCCATGTCCTCCCGGAACAGCGCGGTCTCCCGCATCGCCAGGACCACCCAGTCCTCGCCGTCCCGTGCGGCGCGCTCGAGCAGCGGGTCGTCGATGTCGGTGACGTTCTGCACGTACCTGACCGGATGGCCGCCGTCCCGCCACGCCCGCTGTACGAGGTCGAAGGCGATCATCGTGGCGGCGTGCCCCAGATGGGTCGCGTCGTACGGGGTGATCCCGCAGACGTACAGCGTCGCCGGCCCGGACGGGCGGGTCGGGTGCACGCCGCGGCGCGCCGAGTCGTAAAGAGCGAGTTGGGGTCCCCTGCCCGGCAGCCGCGGAATCTCGTGACCCATCCAGGTTTCCATGGTCACCAGCCTAGTCAGCCCGGCCGACCCGGACCCGGGCTCGACCGGAGGGGTGATCAGAACGACAGGAGCACCCGGGCGGCGTTCCGCGGCCCGGAACGGCAGCGGCCGACGGCCGACGGCCGGCGAGGCTGCCGCCGGCGAGGCTGCCGCCGGCGAGGGTCAGATCGGCGGCCAGGGGATGGCAGGCCACTCCTCGGAGGGCTCCGGGAATCGGGCCGCCGCCAGCAACCGGTCGACCCGGCGCGCCAGCGCGGCGACCTCGCCGATCGTCAGGTGCTCGGCCAGGCTCTCCCCCAGCGGGCCAGCCAGCCCTCCGGCCAGCCCGGTCAACATCTCCAGGGCGTCCGGCGGCAGATCCCGCCGCGACCAGCCCCACAGCACCGTCCGGAGCTTGTCCTCGGCGTGGAAGCATACGCCGTGGTCGACGCCGTAGATCCGGTCGTCCGCCCCGACGAGCACGTGCCCGCCCTTGCGATCCGCGTTGTTGATCACCGCGTCCAGCACGGCGAGCCGGGCCAGCCGGGGGTCGTCGGCGTGCGCGAGGGCGAACGGGGCGCCATCCTCGTCGCGGGCGCCCGCGACCCGGAACCACCGGTCCGGCAGGCTCCCGGCCGGCACGAACCCGACCAGCGGCTCGGCCTGCTCCGGCTCGTCGATCCAGAGCTGGCAGGCGCCGGACCCGAGCGGACCGTCCCGGAGCACCGTCGGCGGGACCAGGTCCCACCCGGTCGCCCGGGAGAGCAGGTAGGCGGAGACCTCCCGACCGGCCAGTGTGCCGTCCGGGAAGTCCCAGAGCGGCCGCTCGCCCCGGATCGGCTTGTAGACGCAGCGGGCGGTGAGCCCGTCCAGGGTCAGGAACCCGCGCAGGGTCGTGTTGGAGGCGTCGAGCAACCGGCCCTCCAGCTCGAATTCGCCCGCCTCCAGGAGGCGCAGGGCGACGCTCTCGTCCAGCACTGGCCGCAGCTCGGAGGAGGTCACCGGTCCGGTCCCGGCCGCGCCACGGCGACGGTCACCGGTGGTAGCCGTTGTGTCGGGGACAGAGGTGCCCGGCCGGGTCGAGCGGCTGACCGCAGAGCGGGCACGGCGGCCGGCCGGCCGCCACCACCCGGCGGGCCCGCTCGATGAACTCCCGCGTCGCCTGGGGAGTCAACCGGACCCGCAGCCGGTCGAGGTCGTCGTCCGGCTCCTCGTCGTCCTCGTCCGCCTCGTCTGCCTCTTCGGCACCGCCGAGTTCGACCTCCGCCTCGGCCTCCCCGGCCGCGATCGCCTCGATCACCACAGTGGCGGTGTCCACGTCGAAGGCCAGGCCGAGGGTGCCGACCCGGAACTCCTCGTCGACCGGCGTGTCCAGTGGCTCGTTGTCCGAGGTGACCGGAGGCGGCTCGGGCAGCTCGACGCCGAAGCGGCGATGCGCCTCGGTCAGCAGCTCCTCCAGCTTCTCGGCCAGCAGCGAGACCTGGACCTTCTCCAACGCGACGCTGACCAACCGGCCCCCGCCGCGCGCCTGGAGGAAGAACGTCCGCTCACCCGGCGGACCCACAGTTCCGGCGACGAACCGCTCGGGCGGCTCGAATGCGTGCACCTGGTGGGTCATACCCACGACCCTATCCGGCCGGATAGCACAGCGCGCAGCCCACCGACCCGAATCACCGTACGCCCCGGGTCGGCCGATGTCGCCCCACCATCCGGGCCGATCCGGTCCGGCCGCCCGGTCACCGTTTCCGCCCTTCGGCGGCGGCCGGGCCGGCACCGGACGCGGCCGGGCCGGCGGTAGCCTCCGGGGCGACCGCGCGGGAGCGGGTGGCGGCGCCGTCCGGGGCCGCCGATCCGGCACCGGCCGCTCCCACGCCACCGCCGACCGCCGCGTCCGAGGAGACCGCGCGGGAGCGGCGGCCCCGGCTGGGACGTGGCGGAACCAGGCCGGTCAGGTCGCCGCCGGTGTCGTTGAGCCGCAGCAGGAAGGGGCGGACCGGGGTGTAGCGGATCCCGGTCACCGAGCCGGGATCGGCCACGATCCGCTGGAACTGGTCCAGGTGTACGCCCATCGCGTCCGCCACGATGGCCTTGATCACGTCACCGTGGCTGCACGCCAGCCAGACCGCCTCCGGCCCGTGCTCGGCGGTGATCCGGGCATCCCAGCGGCGTACCGCCTCGACCGCCCGGGCCGCCATCTGGGCCATGGACTCCCCATCGGGAAAGACGGCGGCGCTCGGGTGCTGCTGCACCACCTGCCACAGTGGATCCTTGGCCAGCTTCTTCAGCGGCTGGCCCTGCCAGGTGCCGTAGTCGCACTCGACCAGTCCGTTCTCGACCACCGGTGCGACATCGGGCAGCGCCAGCTCCAGGGTCTGCCGGCACCGGACCAGCGGGCTGGTCACCACCGCCGCCAGCGGGATCGCGCGCAGCCGCCCACCCACCGCCACCGCCTGGGCCCGGCCGGTCTCGTCGAGTTCGACGGGTTGCCGTCCGGCCAGGCCGCCGTCCGCGTTCGCCGTGGTCCGGCCATGCCGGAGGAGCAGAAGGGTCGCCACGACCACACCCTACGTTCCGGCCGTCGGGGCGCCGGCCGGAGCCGACGGGTCTGCCCCGCAACCGCCCCGGCCGGGCAGCCGTACCCGCGCGAAGCGGAACTTCGGCTCGCGTCCCGCTCGGCCGGGTCAGGTGGCGCTGATCGTGCCGGTGAGCAGCAGGGCAAGTACGAGGCTGCCCAGCGCCACCCGGTAGAGCACGAAGACGTAGAGCGTGTGGTGCGTGACATAGCGCAGCAGCCAGGCGATGGCGGCGTACCCGACGCCGAAGGCGATCACCGTGGCCACGATCATCTGCGCCGGGGTCGGGATCGAGCCGCCGCCGGAGGTGTCGAAGACGTCCGGCAGGCTGAAGATCCCGGACATCACCACCGCCGGGATGGCGAGCAGGAACGAGTACCGGGCCGCGGCCTCCCGGGTCAGGTTGAGGAAGAGCCCGGCGGTCAGCGTGCCGCCGGACCGGGACACCCCGGGGATCAGCGCCATCGCCTGGGCGAAGCCCATCACGATGCCGTCGCGGAGGGTGAAGTTCTCCAGCCGCCGGGTCTGCCGGCCCCAGTACTCGGCGAAGGCGAGCACGAAGGCGAAGACGATCAACGTGGTGGCGACCAGCCACAGGTTCCGGGCGGCGGTGCGGATCTGGTCCTTGAACAGGAAGCCGAAGAACCCGATCGGGATCGAGCCGATGATCACGTACCAGCCCATCCGGTAGTCGAGACTCGACCGGACCGAGGGGTCCCAGATCCCGACCACCCAGACCCGGCTGATCCGCCAGATGTCCTTGGCGAAGTAGAGCAGCACGGCGGCTTCGGTGCCGAGCTGGGTGACCGCGGTGAACGACGCACCCGCGTCCTGGTCGAAGAAGATCGCCGAGGTGATCCGCAGGTGCCCGGACGAACTGATCGGCAGGAACTCGGTGAGGCCCTGGACGACTCCCAGGACGATTGCCTCGATCCAGCTCACCCGCGCACCCCACCCGTCACCGCAGCCCGCCCGTGGTTCGCCGGGCCCCCTGGCACCCTCCCGTTCACTCGCCGACCCCGGCGAGGTCCAGCGCCTCGGCGCAGGTGCGCAGGGTCTGGATGCCGCTGGCCGCGTCGGCGGCGAAGAGGGTCACCGAGAGGGTGCTGACCCCGGCCGCCGCGAAATCGCGCATCCGGTCGGCGATCCGCTCCTTCGGGCCGAGCAGGGAGGTGCGGTCGATGAACTCCAGCGGTACGGCCGCCGCCGCGTCGCGCTGCCGCTTCGCCAGGTAGAGGTCCTGCACCTCACGGGCGGCGTCGCCGTAGCCCATCCGGGTGGCGAGCTGGTTGTAGAAGTTCTGCTTCCGGCTGCCCATCCCGCCGACGTAGAGCGCGGCGTACCAGCGGACCAGCTCGGCGCAGGTCGCGACGTCCTCCCCGACCACCACCGGCACGCTGGGAACCACGTCGAAACCGGCGAGTTCCCGGCCGACCTTCGCCCGGCCGGCGGCCACCGCGGCCAACTGCTCGGCGGCGAACTCCGGGGCGAAGAAGATCGCCAGCCAGCCGTCGGCGATCTCACCGGCGAGTTCGAGGTTCTTCGGGCCGACCGCGGCCAGGTAGATCGGGATCTGTTCGCGGGGCGGGTGGAAGCCGAGCCGGAGCGCCTTACCGGGGCCGTCCGGCAGCGGCAGGCGGTAGTGCGCGCCGTCGTACTCCACCGGCTTGCGGGCGATGGCCAGCTTGACGATGTCGACGTACTCCCGGGTCCGGGCCAGCGGCTTGGCGAACCGCACCCCGTGCCAGCCCTCGGAGACCTGCGGACCGGAGACGCCGAGACCGAGCCGGAACCGGCCGCCGGAGACCGCGTCGATGGTGGCGGCGGTCATCGCGGTGGCGGCCGGGCTGCGCGCCGGGATCTGCATCACCGCCGAGCCGACGTCGATCCGCTCGGTCTGACCGGCCAGCCAGGCCAGCATGCTCGGCGAGTCCGAGCCGTACGCCTCCGCCGCCCAGACCACCGAGTAGCCGAGCCGGTCCGCCTCCCGGGCGAGAGCCAGATGGTCCGCCGGAGTGCTCCACGCCGTCTGGTATCCGAGGCTGAGCCCGAGTCGCACTGGTTCTTCTCCCCCATCCGTGGCGCAGGTCGCATCAGGGTACGCAATGACCCCCGACTCTCCTCCGCTGACCCGCCGATGCCGGACCCGTGCCCGGACGTCGGCTTTGTACCGGTCAACCCGGCCCGGGATGGCAGGAGCGAGGATATCGGCGGCGCGATGTTCTGAATAAGGTTCAACCATGCAACAGCGACCGCTCGGCCGAAGCGGGCTGGCGGTTTCCCGGCTCGCGCTCGGCACCATGACCTGGGGTCGGGACACCGATGCGGACGACGCTGCCGCCCAATTGAAGAGCTACCTGGACGCCGGGGGCACCCTCGTCGACACGGCCGACGTCTACGGCGACGGTGACGCCGAAGCGGTGATCGGCTCGCTGCTCGGCACCCTGGTGCCCCGAGACGACCTGCTGATCGCCACCAAGGCGGGGCTGCGACCGGGCCCCGGCCGCCGCCGGGACACCTCGCGGGGCCATCTGCTGCGCACCCTGGACGCCTCCCTGCGCCGGCTCGGCACCGACCACGTCGACCTGTGGCAGGTGCACGGCTACGACCCGGCCACCCCGCTGGAGGAGACCCTCGGCGCACTGGACCACGCGGTCAACAGCGGCCGGGTCCGGTACATCGGCGTCTCGAACTTCGCCGGCTGGCAGACCGCCCAGGCCGCCACCTGGCAGGCCGCGTTTCCCGGCCGGGCCCCGGTGGTCGCCGCCCAGGTGGAGTACTCGCTGCTGGAGCGCGGCATCGAGCGGGAGCTGCTGCCCGCCTGCGAGGGGCTCGGGCTCGGCGTGCTGCCCTGGTCGCCGCTGGGCCGCGGGGTGCTGACCGGGAAGTACCGGCACGGCCGCCCGGCCGACTCCCGGGCCGCCACGGCGCACTTCGAACCCTTCGTCGCCCGCTACCTGGAGCCGCGCTGCTCCAGCATCGTCGAGGCGGTGGCCACCGCGGCCGGCGGTCTCGGGGTGTCGCCACTGGAGGTGGCACTGGCCTGGGTGCGGGACCGGCCCGGGGTGGTCGCCCCGATCCTCGGCGCCCGGACCGTCGGACAACTGCTCGGCGCACTCCAGGTGGAACGGATGACGCTGCCGCTGGAGATCACCCGGGCCCTGGACGACGTCTCGGCCGTGCCGGTCGGCTACCCGGAACGGGACAGCTAGGCACGGAGCAGACGCCTCGCGGCTCACCGCCGTGGAAGGACTGGTGTCCCTCCACGGGGCTGGGCAGGATAGAGGACATGGACTACGAATACGCGCCATTACGGTTACCGCCGAACGTCGACCGGAAGACCGCGATGGCGCAACTGGCGATCCAGGCCGAGTTCTCCGGCTGGGAGCTGGCCCGGGTGCGACTGTTCCGGGACGGTACGCGGCAGGTGGTGCTGCGGCGTCGCGTGGCCAACCAGTCGCAACCGGGCCTGTCCTACTGACCCGCGCTACCGGGCCTGCTCGGTCTCCTCGTCGGCGTCCGACAGGAACGGATGCTCGTCCAACCGGCCGACGAGCCGGTCGTCGGCGCCCGGCGTGAACGGCCCGCTGCTGTCCTCGTCGTCGAAGGACTCCAGGTCGAGCGGGACCGACACCTCGCTGACCATCACCACACCGTCGAGCGGCTCCAGCTCCGGGATGTCCAGGGCACCGAGCGACCCGTCCCCGGTCTGCAGCAGTTCCAGCACCGCCTCGCCGACACCCTCCACCGCCGGCGCCTCCTCCCCGTCCGGTACCGCGGCCCGCCGGGCGGCCTGGGCCACCCGGAGCAGTGCGACAACGCTCGGCACCCGGTAGTCGCGCCGGTGGCGTACCGAGAGGACCAGCGGGTGCGGGTCGTTCGGCTCGGAGCCGTCGACACCGCCGAGACCCACCCCGAAGCGGTCGTCCGCCTCCTCCGGGTCGATCGACTCCACGTCCCACGGCGTGACCTCGCCGAAGGCGTCGAGCAGTTGCTCGTCGTACTCGTACGACGCGTTGTTGAGCTCGACGTACGCCTGCCAGACGGCATCGTCGTCGATCCGGCCCTCGGCGGCCCGGACGGCGGCGAGGTGCGCCCGGGCGGTCTCGATGACCCGTTCCAGGGCGGCGTCCAGCTCGGCGTGCTGGTCGGTCATGGTGTGGCCTGTCCCTTCGCTGCGATGTCACCGGACCCGCCGACCGCGACACGGGCGGGAAGTCGACCCGCGACAGGGGCCGGGCTCGACGGGCCGGGACTGGGTGGAACCGGAAGTGGATGGATCAACCGGGGAACCGTAGACGAGTGCCGCCGGATGTGCCAGGCGGGCGGGTGGTCAGCTCTGCCGGAGGAACCGGTCGAGTACCCGCACGCCGAACTGTAGTCCGTCGACCGGCACCCGCTCGTCGATGCCGTGGAAGAGCGCGGAAAAGTTCAGGTCGGCGGGGAGCCGCAGCGGCGCGAAGCCGAAGCAGCGGATGCCGAGCTTGGCGAACGCCTTGGCGTCGGTGCCGCCGGAGAGCATGTACGGCACCGGCCGGGCACCCGGGTCCTCGGCCCGCAGCGCCGCCGCCATCGCGTCGACCAGGTCACCGTCGAAAGTGGTCTCCAGCGCCGGCTGCCGCTGGATGTGCTCGATCTCGATGTCCGGCCCGATCACCTCGCGCAGTTGCTCCATCAGCAACTCGGACTGGCCCGGCAGGCTCCGGCAGTCGATGGTGGCGCTGGCCCGGCTGGGGATCACGTTGTCCTTGTAGCCGGCGGCCAGCCGGGTGGGGTTCGCGGTGTTCCGGATCGTCGCGCCGATCAGGTTGGCGATCGGCCCCAGCTTGGCGATCGCCAGCTCCGGGTCGTCCGGGTCGAGTTCGATGCCGAGCGCCTCGGAGACCTGCTCCAGGAAGGCCCGGACGGTCGGGGTGACCACGACCGGGAAGCGGTGCCGGCCGACCCGGGCCACCGCCTCGGCCAGCGCGGTGACCGCGTTGTCGTCGTGCACCATGGAGCCGTGCCCGGGGCGACCCCGGGCGTGCAGCCGCAGCCACTCCAGGCCCTTCTCGGCCGTCTCGATCAGATAGAGCCGCCGGTCCGGGCCGACCGTGTAGGAGAAGCCGCCGACCTCGCCGATCGCCTCGGTGGCGCCCTCCAGCAGCTCGGGGTGCCGGTCGACCAGGAAGTGCGCACCGTACTCGCCACCGGCCTCCTCGTCGGCGGTGAAGGCCAGCACCAGGTCACGGGGCGGGCGTACCCCGGTGCGTCGCCAGTCGCGGACCACCGCGAGCACCATCGCGTCGAAGTCCTTCATGTCGATGGCGCCCCGGCCCCAGAGGTAACCGTCGGCGATCTCGCCGGAGAACGGGTGCACCGACCACTCGCTCGCGTCGGCCGGTACGACGTCGAGGTGCCCGTGCACCAGCAGGGCGCCCCGACCCGGGTCGGTGCCGGGGATCCGGGCGACCAGACTCGTCCGGCCGGGCGCGGACTCGCGCAGATGCGCCTCGACACCGACCTCGGCGAGCTTGGCCGCCACGTACTCCGCGGCGGCCCGCTCGCCGACGGTGGTCTCGGGGTCCCCGGTGTTGGTGCTGTCGATCCGGATCAGGTCCCGGCACAGTTCGACGACCTCGTCGTCGGCGCTCGGCTGGGTGGACACGGGCTGGCTACTCATGCGGTTCTTCATACCAGCCGGGTGGCCCCGGGCGTCCCGCCCCCACCCGGTGTCGGGTTCGCCGGCTGCCCCTGGGCCGCACTGCCCGGGTTTCGCCCTTCGGGCCGGAGGGTACCTGCGGATGTCCGCCACAACAGCGCCGGTCGATGGACGGGCCGGACCGGCGGACCTGGAGTGAGGAGGCCAACCGTGAGCGTGCCACTGCCGCCGCTGCCGCCGACCGGTGACGACGAGGACTATCGGCCCGGCGGGCGCAGCATGGTGGAACTGCTCGCCGAGGAGCACGAGCAGATCGTGGCGCTCTGCGCCGAGCTGACCCACGAGGCCGCACCCGAGCGGCGCAGCCAGGTCGCCGAGGTGCTGACCGCGACCGTCGCCCGGCACCTCTCCGGCGAGGAGCAGTACCTGTACCCGACCGTGCGCAGTGCGCTGCCCGACGGCGGGCGGCTGGCCGACCGGGAGCTGGCGGCGGACGGCGACGTCCTGCGTACGCTGCGGGAACTGGCCGATGCCACCCCGACCGAACCCCGGTTCGCCGAGTTGGCCGACGAGGTCACCGGGCAGTTGCGCCGGCACGCGTCGACCGCCTCGACGGAGATCTTCCCCGCGCTGCGGGCGGCGGCCAGCGACGCCGACCTGATCCGGTTGGGTAACCGGGTGGAGATCGCCGAGGAGGCCGCGCCGACCCGACCGCACCCGGACACCCCGGCGACGCCGCCGTGGAACCGGGTGGTCGAACCCGCGCTCGGCGTGGTCGACAAGGTCCGCGACGCGGTGAGCGGCCGGCCGACCTACGTCGAGGACCTGACCCCACCGACGGCGACGCCACCGACGGCGACCTGATCCTCCGGCGCAGGTGGCATGATCCTGTTCGGCCCGGTGCGGACCCCCGCGCCGGGCCGAGGTGCGTGATGTGACGTGAGGTGGACGGAGGTCGTGTGATGCGAGACGCGCTGGTGGTCCGGGGCGGCTGGGAGGGCCACGTCCCGGTGGCCGCGACGGAGCTGTTCCTCCCGTTCCTCCGGGAGGCGGGCTTCGCCGTCGAGGTCCACGACGACCTGGCCGTCTACGCCGACCCGGACCGGATGGCCGCCGTCGACCTGGTGGTGCAGTGCTGGTCGATCGGGACGATCAGCGACGAGCAGGCGGCCGGCCTGACCGCGGCGGTCCGGGCCGGGACCGGGTTCGCCGGGTGGCACGGCGGGATCGTCGGCGCCTTCCACCACAACGCGTACCACCAGCTCACCGGCGGCGTATTCGTGCACCATCCGCCGGGCTTCCTGGAGCACGAGCTGACGGTGCCGCCGGAGCGGGCCGACCATCCGATCGTCCGGGGCATCGGGACGGTACGGCTGCACACCGAGAAGTACTGGGTGCTGACCGACCCGCTCAACGAGGTACTCGCGACGGTGACCTTCGACCCGGCACCGGCGGCCGAGGCGACGGAACGTACCCCGTGGGACCGGTCGGTCACCCTGCCGGCGGTCTGGACCAGGTCCTGGGGTGCCGGCCGGGTCTTCGTCTCGACGGTCGGGCACAAGCTCGACGACCTGACCCTTCCCGCGATCCGGACGATCACCGAACGAGGGTTGCTCTGGGCCGCCCGTCAGATTTAGATGTCCGTTCGGTCGCAGTTGGGGTTCCTTTGGGGGATCTTTAACTAGTCAAAGGTCTAGCCGTGAATCCCTTTCGGGTCCTACCGTCACGCTATGAACCTGGAGCTGCGGCACCTCAAGGTGGTCTGCGCGATCGCGGAGACGGGCAGCGTGACCAAGGCGGCCTCGACCCTGGGCCTGGCACAACCCGCGCTCACCGCACAGCTCCAGCGCATCGAGCGGACTCTCGGCGGCCCACTGTTCGAGCGGGACCGACGCGGCGCCCGACCGACCGCGCTGGGCGAACTGGTGCTGGCCCGGGCCCGGGTGCTGCTGCCCGCGATGAAGGGTCTGCAGGACGAGGCGGCCCGGCTGGCCGGTACCGGCACCACGATGACCCGGTTCCGGCTCGGCGGGGTGAACAGCCCCATCCTCGGTGGACTGGTGCACCGGCTCGCCGCCGACCAGCCACACGCGCAGATCAGCACCCACGCCTCGTGGTCGGTGGACGAGCTGGCCCAGATGGTGCTCAGCGGCAGGCTCGACTTCGTACTCTCCGGGGTCTGCGGTGACGCCGTCCCGTCGGCGGCGTTCGGGCTGACCTGGCGGGCCGTGGCGGTGGACGCGGTCTTCGTACTGCTGCCGGAGGCGCATCCGCTGGCCGCGACCGACGAGGTGCACCTGGCGGCGCTCGCCGGGGAACGCTGGGCGGCGGCACCCGGCGACGGCTGCTTCGCCGACTGCTTCGTGGCGGCCTGCGCCCGGGCCGGCTTCACCCCGGCGAAGATCTACGAGACCGACATCCGCAGCTGCATCGACCTGGTCGAGGCGGGCGAGGCGGTCGCGCTCGCCCAGGCCACCTTCCGGCCGGTCTCCGGGCTGGTCACCCGCCCGCTGGCGCACACGCCACTGCGTTGGCGGCTGCTGCTCGGCTGGCACCCGGACGCCCCGGCGGCCGGCGTCGCCGACCGGGTACTCGGGCACGCCATCGCCGCCTACACCGCCTCGCTGTCCCGGAACCCGAACTACCTCGCCTGGCTGGCCCGCAACCCGAGCTTCGGACCGCAGAACCTGGCCGCCGCCTGACCGCCCCACCGGCCCGGGGCGGTCAGCCGACGGCGACCCGCCGGGCGAGCCGCCACCAGATCGCGAGCTGGCCGACCGCCAGGACCACCGCGAACGGCAGCAGCGTCCATACCCCGACCCCCTGGGCGATGGCACCGGCCAGCCAGGGGAAGACGGCCCCGCCGATCACGGACACCCCGTTCAGCACGCCCATCGCGGTCGGCACCAGACGGCTGGCCGTCAGCCGGGGCACCATCGCCATCGCGGTCGGGAAGAGCGGCCCGAGGAAGAACCCGAGCAGCACCAGGGCGACGCTGGCCACCGCCGCGACCGGCACCGCCCAGGCGAGCACCGCGCTGACCACCACCCCGACCAGGCAGCCGGCGCTGGTGACGACCGGGGTCAGGCCGGCCCGGCCGGCCAACGGGCTGATCAGGAAGCGCCCGGCGGTCAGGCCCAGCCAGTAGCCGCTGACCGCGTAGCCGGCGAGTACCTCCGACTGGCCGTAGCCGCCGACCAGCAGGCTGAAACCCCAGTTGCCGACGCTGATCTCCAGTCCGACGTAGACGGCGAGGAACACCGCCGCCAACACCACCGCCGGCTGCCGCAGCGCCGCGACCAGCAGTCCTCCGTTGCCGGGCCGGCCGGCCACACCGGCGTCGCGCGACGGGCCGTCGGCCGGTGGCGTGCCGTCGGCGGCCGGCGGGACATCGTCCGCGCCGCGCCCGCGCGGGTACGCCAGCAGGAAGCCGACGAGCAGCGGCAGGGCGGCCAGACCGAGTACCAGCCACACCGCCGGCCACGGCAGCGCGCGGAGCATCCAGGCGGCGAGCGCGGGAGCCAGCAGCGCCCCCACGCCGAAGAACGCGTGCAGGCGGTTCAACAGCGTCGTCGCCCCGGCCAGCTCGCTGAGGTGGGCGTTGAGCACCGACTCCAGTACCCCGATGCCGTAGCCGGCCACCACCTGCACGGCGAGGAACGCCACGAACGGCGGCCGGAGTCCCGTGTAGAGGGCGGCGAGCGCGAAGGCACCGGCGCCGACCGCCAGCGCGACCCGGGTGCCGAGGCGGTCGATCAGGCCGCCGGTGGTGATCCCGGCCAGCAGGAAACCGGCGGAGAAGGTGAAGAAGGTGATCCCGATGGTGGCCTTGTCCACCCCGTAGTCGGCGATCTGGGCCGGCAGCAGCACGCCGCCGACCCCGGCGCTCAGGCCGACCAGGACGAACGCGGCATAGGCCAGCAGGACCACCGGCCGCCGGGCGGCGCGGATGACGGGCAACGGGACTCCTCGGCGACGGGTGGCGGTGGCGATCGACGGGGCGACCGGGCGCCAAGATTACGAGACGGGGTCGCCGCGCGGAAGATCTGCTCGCCCGCTCGCCCGTGGCCGGCGGTATGAGTAAGGCGGGATATACCTCTGTCGATTGCCTCCGGTTACCTTAACCATGCCCTGCCCGACCCAGAACCGCAGGTCGCGGCGACCCCGTGTCGACATCGCCACGGCCGGCGGGGCTGACCCCCGGTCCGGCGGGGCATCGGCCACCGTGCGCCGTCCGGTTCCGGGCCGGACGGCGCACGGGCCGACCCGCGTTCGTCGCGGCTCGGCCGAGAGCGACCCGCATCCGTCGCGGGATGCGTGTCAGCGGGAGCCCGGCGGCAGGCGCGGGTCAGCTACCTCGATCCGACCGGTGCGAACCGGCCCGAAGCGGGTACCGGTACCGGTATGACCGACATGATGCCGCCCGAGGACGACCGGGAGACGGTACGCCGGGTCGCCGCCGCGCACACCGCCGCCTCCCGCGACGTCGAGGCCTTCCTGCGCCGGGTACCGGCGCTGCCGAATCCGGAGGACGTCGCGGAGTACGCGGCGTTGCTGGCCCGGGAGGAGGCGCTGCGCACCGAACGGACCGACGCGGCCGACGCGGCCGGGTTGAACGTCCCGACCATCGGCGGCGCCTGACCCACCCACCCACCCCGCGGACCGGAGACGGCGGGTACGCGCCGACGGCCGGAGCCGTGACGCGCTCGTCGGTCACCCCGCTCAGCGTTCGATCAGCGGATCGTGCCCCAGGTCGAGCAGGGCCCGGCGCCACTGCTCGTCGGTCACGCCGCCGGGCGGCCGGGTGTCGATCAGGTCCTGGATCTCGGCGACCGTCTCCCGCATCAGTTGGATGTCGTCGCCGGTCAGGTCGACCTTCCGCTTGCCGAGGATGGCGAGGATCCGCCGGCCGGGCTCCGGCAGCCCGAGATCCGGGTCGGCGCCGAACGCCTCCTCGCCGGAGCCCTGGGTCAGCAGCCAGCTCCGGAGCTGCTCGGAGGTGACGTTGACGCAGCTGTGGAAGTCCTGCCACAGCTGCTCCACCTCTGGCTCCACCCGTTGCTGTCGGGCCATCACCCCTCCTCCTCGGTCGGCGGCGACGCGGGTCGGGCCGGCTCCTCCCCGGTACCGTCGCGGCCCTGCGGTGGCCGGGGACGCGCCGGACCTGTGGCGGCCGGTGGCCGCAGCACGGCGTCGGTCTTCGCGCTCTTCTCGCGGTTCTCCTCGGGCTGGCTCACGCCGTTCTTCCTCTCCTCCCGACCCTCACCGGGCCGTCGGCTCATCGGCCATGCGTGGCGGTGGCCGGGCTGCGCCCGGGCCGCTTCTCCGCCGACACGTCGAAGGTCAGCTCGCCGTCCCTGGCCCCCACCGTGACCCGCTGCCTCGGTTCCACCGTCCCGTCCAGCAGCATCCGGGAGAGCCGGTTGTCGATCTCCCGCTGGATCGTCCGGCGCAGCGGCCGGGCGCCGAACTGCGGCTCGTAGCCGCGCTCGGCGATCCAGTCCACCCCCTCGGTGGTGAAGTCGACCTCGATGTCCTGGGCGTGCAGCCGGCGGCGGGTCTCGTTCAGCAGCAGCTCGGTGATCTGCCGGAGCTGTTCGGTCTCCAGCCGGCGGAAGATGATCACCTCGTCGACCCGGTTCAGGAACTCGGGGCGGAACTGCTCCTGCAACCGGCGCATCAGCCGGTCCCGCAGCTCGGTGTTCTCCTCCTCGACGGAGTCCCCGGCGCCGCCCCCGAAGCCGAAGCTGCGCTGGGTACCGGTGATCAGCTCGGAGCCGAGATTGCTGGTCATGATCAGTACGCTGTTCCGGAAGTTCACCGTCCGCCCCTGGCTGTCGGTGAGCCGCCCGTCGTCGAGCACCTGCAACAGGATGTTGAAGACGTCCGGGTGCGCCTTCTCGATCTCGTCGAGCAGCACCACCGCGTAGGGCCGGCGCCGGACCGCCTCGGTGAGCTGCCCCGCCTCCTCGTACCCCACGTAGCCGGGCGGGGCACCGACCAGCCGGCTCACCGTGTGCCGCTCCTGGAACTCGCTCATGTCCAGCCGGATCATCCGGTCCTGCTCGCCGAAGAGTGCCTCGGCCAGCGCCCGGGCCAGCTCGGTCTTGCCCACCCCGGTCGGGCCGAGGAAGAGGAAACTGCCCATCGGCCGGTCCGGGTCGGCCAGTCCGGTACGGGACCGCCGCACCGCCTCGGCGACCGCGCTGACCGCGTCGTCCTGGCCGACCACCCGCTCGTGCAGGTGTCCCTCCAGGCGCAGCAGCCGGTCCCGCTCCTCCTCGGTGAGCTGGCTGACCGGGATCCCGGTGGCCCGGGAGACCACCTCGGCGATCTCCTGCGTCCCCACCTCGGGGACCGCCGGCTGGTCGCCGTTGCCGTTCGCCACGTCCAGCCGCTCGCGTACCTCGTGCAACCGGTCGCGCAGCTCGGAGGCGCGCTCGTACTGTTCGTCGGCGACCGCCTGGTCCTTCTCCCGGAGCACCTCCTCCAGTTCCCGCTCCAGTTCCCGTACGTCGCCGGCGGGTGTCCGGGTGCGCAGCCGTACCCGGGCACCGGCCTGGTCGATCAGGTCGATCGCCTTGTCCGGCAGGAACCGGTCCGTGACGTACCGGTCGGAGAGTTCGGCGGCGGCGACCAGCGCCTCGTCGGTGAACCGGACCTGGTGGTGCGCCTCGTAGCGGTCCCGCAGCCCGCGCAGGATGGCGACGGTGTCGTCCACCGTGGGCTCCGGTACCAGCACCGGCTGGAACCGCCGGGCCAGCGCGGCGTCCTTCTCGATGTTGCGGCGGTACTCGTTCAGCGTGGTGGCGCCCAGCACCCGCATGTCGCCGCGGGCCAGCGCCGGCTTGAGCATGTTGCTGGCGTCCATCCCGCCCTCGGCGCCGGCACCGCCCGCGCCGACCAGGGTGTGCAGCTCGTCGAGGAAGATGATCAGTTCGTCGCCGTGTGCCCGGATCTCGTCGATCAGCTTCTTCAGCCGCTCCTCGAAGTCACCCCGGTAGCGGGTGCCGGCGACCAGTCGGGCCAGGTCGAGCTGGACGACCCGCTTGCCGATCAGCGTCTGCGGCACGTCCCCGTCGGCGATCCGCTCGGCAAGCCCCTCGACGATCGCGGTCTTGCCCACCCCGGCCTCGCCGATCAGCACCGGGTTGTTCTTGGTACGCCGGGACAGGATCTCCACCGTCTGTTCGATCTCGTCCGACCGGCCGATCACCGGGTCGATCTCGTCGGCCCGGGCCAGGTCGGTGAGGTCCTGGCCGTACTGGTCGAGGGTGGGGGTGCCGCGGTCGGGCTTGCCGCCGCCGTTGCCGCCACCGCTGGCGCTGGCCGCCTGCAACGACTGCGGCTGGATCCGGCCGGCGGCCAGCATTCGGCCGGCCGGCGACTCCGGGTTCAGCGGCAGGGCCATCAGGATGTGCTCGGGCCCGATGTACGAGGCGCCCATCGCCCGGGAGAGTTGGTGCGCGTCGAGCAGTGCCCGCTTCGCCGCCGGGGTGAGCGACATGTTCGACGGTACCTGGCCGTGCTTGGCCGGGCGTTCGATCCGCTGCTCGCCGCCGAGCGCGCCGAGCAGCGCCTCCGGGTCGGCGCCGGCCCGGCCGATCAGGTCACGCAGGGGTTCCCGTTGCAGGGCCGCCCAGAGCAGGTGGTCGGTGTCCAGGTCACTGCTGTTCGCCTGTGCCGCCCGGCGCGCCGCGTCCGCCAGCATCTCCCGGGCGTCCGCGGTCATCAGCCTGGTGATGTCCACCCGCTGCCCCTGCCGGCGGCTTTCTCCCCGGCCGAAGTACCGGGCGAGGAACTCGTCCCACGGATCCGGGCCGAAGTCGCCGGGTCCCTGCGTCATCTCATGTCCCCCTCACGGGCGCGGGCACTGGCGTTGTCTGGCCTACCCGGCGGAAGGCCCGACAAACGCGGCGTAAGCACCTGCCGCACCCCTAGGCGACCCGGGTGGCAGGCTGGACGGATGGCAACCGAACCGCTCGTCGTCGTGGACGCCGCCAACGTGGTCGGATCCCGGCCGGACGGCTGGTGGCGGGACCGGGCCGGGGCCACCGCACGGCTACGGGACCGGCTCGCGCCGGTCGACCGGCGGGGCCTGCCCGGACTCGCCCCGCCGGTCGCGGTGGTGCTGGTGGTGGAGGGCGCTGCCCGCCGGGTGGCGCCGGTCGAGGGGGTCCGGGTCGTCGCGGCGCCCGGCTCCGGCGACGACGCCATCGTCGACCTGGTCGCGGCGGAGGGCATCGGCCGGAGCTGTGTGGTGGTCACCGCCGACCGGGCGCTGCGGGACCGCGTCACCGCGCTCGGTGCCGAGGTACGCGGACCGCGCTGGCTCAGCGCAGACACTGACGCGCCGCACCACCAGTCAACTGTCGGAGATCCGACTGAGTAGTCGTCCGGTGACGCAAAGTGGGAGGAAGGCCGGCGTACGGCCGCCGCCGACCGGACCAGCGGGGAACGGACAGCCGGGCAGCAAATGCGCAGGGCGCCGCAGAGCGCCGGTCGGGATAAGCTCTAATTAGAGCCCTCCCCGCCCCCAGGAGGTTTCGTCGTGGCGAGTGTCGCCGAGCTGAAAGCGGCCATCGATGCCGCACTGCAGCAGATCGGCGACGGCCAGGCCGCGGTGCAGGCCGCCAGCGACAAGCTCGCCGAGGCGCAGCAGACCCTGGCCGGAGCGCTGGAGGGCAGTGGACACTCCACTGTCGACGCCGCACAGGCGTCGCTCTCCCAGGCCGCCCAGGAGTTGGAGGAGTGCCTCGCGGCGACGCTCGCCGCCGTCGAACATGCCCAACTCTACGTCTCGACGCTGTAGAGCAGCGGATGTCCATCATCGAGGAGCTCGGCGCGCAGGTCCGGGCCGCCGCCGACGAGCTGCCGGTCGAGCTGGTGATCAAGGCACTCGACCACCTGAAACTCGCCTCCGAGCGGCTGCGTTGGGTCCGCCAGGAGTCGGCCGACCCGATGGGCGTACCGGAACTGTCGGCGGCCACCGAGCACCTGGAGACGGCCGGGCACGCGCTGCGGCTCGCCCAGGAGCAGGTCGCGACGTACCTGGCCGCGATCGGGCTGGGCCGGGACGGACCACCCGCCGCCGGCGCGCAGCGACCGGCCGCCCGCCCCGGCGCCCGGGGCCCGACCGACTCGTCCGGGCCGGTCCGGCGGGCCGCTCCCGCCGCCACCGGCGGCTGGTGGTCGGTTCGGGTGGCCGAGCTGTTCGACCGGCCGGACACCCCGGCACCGGAGCCGGACCGCGAGATCACCGACGCCGAGGAGCTGCTCCGCCGGGTGACCAGCGGGGTCCGCTCCGGCGACCGGACCCGGTTGCACACCGAACTGCGCGCGGTGGAGGCGAACGTCGGGCTGGGACTCGCCTCGGTCGCCCCGCCGATGCTGCGGGACCTCGCCACCGAGCTGCTCGGCCACCCGCCCCGGGCCGCGGACCTGCCGCGACTGCGCCGCGAGGTCACCGGGCAGGTGCGGGATCTGGTGCCCAACCTGCCGCCGGGGGTAATCGACACGCTGCTCAGTCGGGTCTGCCGGATGCCGCCGCCGAAGGAGCCGGTCGAGCAGCCACATCCGGCCGATCCGGCGGTCGCCGCAGGGGTCCTCACCGGACTGCTGATGCGCCGGCTCGGCCTCGACCAGCGCCCCGTCACCGCTCGCGCACCCCGGGACACCCATGCCTGACCTACGGACCCAGCTCGTCGACCGGGTCCGCACCATGCTGTCGCACGCCCTGGGTGCGTCCCGGGCCCGGCTCACGGCGGCGCGGACCGAACTCGGCAGCGCGCAGGACCGGCTGCGCCGGGTGCGGGAGGCGGCCGCCCGGGTCCCCGCCCGGGTCGGCGCGGAACGGGACCGCCGGGTGACCGAGCTCTCCGACCGGTACGGGGCGGAGATCAGCCGCCTCGCCTCCCGGGCCGCCGGGGCCGCCGGCCGGGAGGCGCCCGGTGCCGCGGGTACGGAGTGGACGGTCTGGCGCCCCACCCCGGTGGTCCGGGGCGAGGTGCCGGGACCGCTGCGGATCGGCACCGTCCGGCTGCCCGGCAGCGTCGCCGTACCCGCGCTGGTGCCGCTGCTCGACGCCGGCCACGTACACCTGTCCGGGGCCGACCGGGGCGGCTGTGACGCGGTGGTCGCCGCACTGCTGCTGCGGGCCCTGGGCCGGGCCGATCCGGGCGCGCTCCGGCTGGTCGGCTACGACCCGGAGCATCTCGGCGGCGGCCTGGCCGGCTTCGCCCCGCTCTCCACCGCCGGCCTGCTGACCTTCGTCGGCCCGGGCGGCCTGGCCCGGCTCCTCGACGACCTCGTCGACCAGATCCGTCGGATCAACGAGACGGTGCTGGCCGGCGAGTACGCCTCGCTGCGCGAACTCGCCGCGGCCACCGGCCGCCGTCCCGAGCCGTGGCGGGTCGCGGTGCTGCTCGGCGGCGACGAACTGTCCCGGCACGAGCGGGGCCAGCTCGACCGGGTGGCCCGGACCGGCGCCGCCTGCGGCGTGCACCTGGTGGTACGCGGCATCGAGCTGCCCGACGAGCCGGACGTGCACCGGGTGGTGGCCGACGGTGGTAGCGCCCGGCTGGACGGCAGCCCCGACCTGCCGGTACGCCTCGACCCGTCACCGCCGGCCGCCCTGGTCACCGAGACCTGCCGGGAGGTGGCGACCCGGGTCAACGCCGGCCCACCGCCGACGCCCTTCACCGACCTGCTCCCGCCGGCCGACCAGATGTGGCGGGAGGACTCGGCCGCCGGTCTGGTCGCGCCGATCGGGGACGGTCCGCACGGCCGGCCGGTGACGCTGACCCTGGGTGACTACCCTCCGCACGCGCTGATCGGCGGCCCGTCCGGCACCGGCAAGACCAACCTGATCTTCGCCTGGATCGGCTCGCTCGCCGCCCGGTACTCCCCCACGGAGCTGGAGTTCTATCTGCTCGACTTCAAGGAGGGGGTGTCGTTCGCCCGGTTCGCGCAGGGCCGCCGCGACCCGAGCTGGCTGCCGCACATGCGGCTGGTCGGGATCAACGTCAACACCGACCGGGAGTTCGGGCTGGCCCTGCTGCGGTTCCTCGCCGAGGAGCTGCGTCGCCGGGCCGACGCGGCCAAGCGGCACGAGGTGACCAAGCTGGCCGAGCTGCGCGCGGTGGACCCGACCGGCCGCTGGCCGAGGATCGTGGCGGTGGTCGACGAGTTCCAGATGCTGCTCGCCGGCCGGGACGCGGTCGCCCGGGAGGCGGCCGACCTGCTGGAGGACCTGGCCCGGCGGGGCCGCTCCCAGGGCATCCACCTGGTGCTGGCCTCGCAGGACGTCCGGGGCATCGAGGCGCTGTGGGGCCGGCCGGCGCTGGTCGCCCAGTTCACCCTGCGGATCGCGCTGCCCAAGGCGCTGCGCATCCTGGCCGAGCGCAACGACGCCGCGCAGATCCTGCCCCGGCACCACGCGATCGTCAACGCCGAGTCGGGGATGTCCGAGGGCAACCAGGTGGCCCGGATCCCGGCGGCCAGCGACTGGGGTACCTGGAGCGACCTGCAGCACCGGCTGTGGCGGATGCGGCCACCGGACGCGGCGCCGGCCCGGCTCTTCGACGGCGACGCGATTCCCCGGCTGGAGGAGGCACCCGACTTCGTCGCGTTACGCCCACCGGGCGAGCCGGCCCCGGTCGGCGGACTGCCGGACCGCGCCGGACGGACGACCACGGGCGGGCCGTCGGCGGCCGGCGGTGCGATCTGGCCGGCCGGGATAGCGCCGCAGCGGGTCTCGGTGCCGAACGGCGGCACCCCGGCCCAGGTCGGCGCCGACCGGACCGGCGGCACCGACCGGACCGGTGCGGGGGCTCGTGGTCCGGTGGCGCTGCTCGGCGAGATCATCGACGTTCAGGCGCGTTCGGCCGGAATGCGGCTGCCCCGGGCACCGGGCCGGAACCTGGCCGTACTCGGCACCGGCGTGGACGAGGCCTGCGCGGTGCTGGACGC
Source organism: Plantactinospora sp. B6F1 (assembly GCF_040120695.1). Taxonomy (NCBI): domain Bacteria; kingdom Bacillati; phylum Actinomycetota; class Actinomycetes; order Micromonosporales; family Micromonosporaceae; genus Plantactinospora; species Plantactinospora sp. B6F1. Next base: position 149,296 of record NZ_JBEEAC010000014.1, read on the forward strand.
GGCGGCCCGGTCGCTGCGTCGGCAGCACCTGCCCGGCACCGCCCGGTTCTCCATCGCCTGCCTGGACCCGGACGCCGACACCGCCGCCCGGTCGCTCTACGAGGCGCTCGGCGCCGACGCCGCCTGGTACTCCGAGGACGACATCGGCGAGCTTATGGCCGAGACCGCGGACGGGCTGGGATCCGGCGGCGCGCCGGGCGAGCCGCACTACCTGCTGCTCTACGCCGTCGACGCGGCAGCCGGCCAGCTCGGCAACACGATCGGGAGGCGATCCGGGCTGGAGCACCTGCGGCACGTGCTGCACAACGGGCCGGAGCGGCGCACCCACACCCTCGCCTGGTGGCGGGGGGTGGCCCGGATGCGGGCGGACCTCGGCGGCCCGGCGTCGCGTACCGACCAGATCGGCGCCTGGGTCGCGCTCGACGTGCAGGGCGGGGAGCTGACCTCGGCGCTCTATCCCGGGGCCGGCGGCGGCCCGGACTGGTACCCCCGGCCGTGGCGCGGGCTCTTCTTCGACCGCTCGGTGCACCGGACCGGTCAAGTGATCATCCCCTATGGACCATCCCGATGAGCGGCGACCTGGAACCGGAGACCAGCTACGCGCAGGCGATCCGGCGGCTCGCCGAGCTGACCGGCCGCGCCGAGGCGGAACGCGCCGAGGCGAACGCCTGGTACGAGCGCCAGTGCGCCGCCGCCGACCGAGCGGTACACGACGCGGCGCAGGCGGTACGCCGGGCCGAGGCCGAGGTGACGGCCGCCCAGCAGGAGGTGGACCGTACCGAGGCCGAGTCGATCCACCTGTGGAGCATCCTGCGCGGGCAGTTCGGTACGGCCGACCGGCGGGTAGGCGAGCCGCCGGTGCCGCGCAACGGGGTCGGCGCACCGGTCGACGTCGAGGCGCTGCTCGACGGGGTCCGCGAGCTGCTGGACCGGGCCCGGAAGCCGGGTGAACTGCCGCCGGGGGCCCGGCCACTGCTGGCGTTCTTCGGGGTGCTCGGCGCCGCCGCCGCGTACGCCCTCGGGATGGTCGCCCGGGCCGTCGGCGACCGGTACGGCGGGGACCTGGCGGTGGCCATGCCGGTGCTCGGGCTGCTGGTGACGCTGCTCGGCCCGGTCGTCGGGCTCGCGCCGGCCCGGGCACTCGCCGACCGGCGGCACGCCGGCCTGGACGTACGCTCCGCACTCGTGGTCGTGGTCGCCGGCCTGCTCACCACCGGCGCCCTCTTCGCCCTTCTCCGCTGACGGGTAAGGAAGGCCCCCGCACATACAGAAAGCGGTATGCGGGGCCCCTTCCTACCCGGGTACCGCGACCGCCTCCCGGAGCAGCCGCCGGGCCAGCACGATCCGGTCGGCGTCGCCGTCGAGCCCGGGAAGGTCGCCGACCCGGTGCACCCGGCCGGCGAGGAACGCCCGGAGCGCCGGCTCGCACTGGGCCGGAAAGGTCACCGTGCGGTCGAAGAGCGACAGCGCCACCCGATCCGGGCCGTCGCCGTCCTCGGCCTGCTGGGCGGCGGTCAACCGCCAGCGCAGCCCGTCCCGGGGCACCAGCCGGGTTTCGGCGTCCAGCGCGGTGATCGCCGCCGCCTGGGCGAGGGGCCGGATCGGCGCCGGCCTGGCCGCCGGCCAGGCCCGGGCCCGCAGCCGGGCGGCGACCGCGGCCGGGTCCGCCCGCGGCAGCCAGTCCCGCAGCGCCTCGACGGTCTCGGTCAGCTCCGGTCCGATCTCGTCGGCCTCGGCCACGTCCATCCCGAACGGCAGCGTGGCGCGCAGTCGCGGATCCTCGGCCGCCAACTCCAGCAGCGCCTCCACCAGGGCGTACCGGGTGAACGCCCGGACGCCGACGGTCAGGTGCAGGCTGCTCTCGTCCTGCGCCCGGGCGCTGTGCAGCCAGCCCCGGGGCAGGTAGAGCGCGTCGCCCGGACCCAGCACCACATCCAGCACCGGTGGGCCGTCCGCGACCGCCGCCACCTCGTCGGCCCGGCCGCCCCACGGCTGCCGCTCCAGCGGGTCGGGCAGCACCGGCTCGTGCACCTGCCAGTGCTTGTGCCCGTCGACCTGGAGCACGAAGACGTCGTGCGTGTCGTAGTGGGTGGCGAAGCCCTGGTTTCCCGGCGGCGTCAGATAGGCGTTCACCTGGAGCGGCTGGCCGAGCTGCCGGCTCAGCTCGCGGGTGAAGTCGATCAACGGCGGCCAGGTCCGGTGCAGTCCCTGGAGCACCAGGGTCGCCCCGTCGGCGTAGAGCGCGAGGACCCGCTCGTCGAGCACCTGGTCGGCGATCTCGGCCCCCGCGCCACCGCCGCCGGTGTACTGCCCGGCCGGCAGCACCTGACCGTCCCGGGCCACCCGCAGAAACGGGGTACGCAGTCCGCGCCGGCTGAGCAGTTCGTCGGCGTCGACCGGACTGAGCAGGTCGCGGAAGCCGTCCGGGCTGTCGAGTTCGGCGGCCCGGGACAGCAGCGCGGTCCGCCCCCAGTAGGCGGTGGCGAAGGTCGCCGGTTCGACCGCCACGCAGCGGGTCAGGGCCGATCGGCCGACCGGGCCGGTCCTGGGCGACCGGGCCGGGTGACCGTCGCCGCCCGTCCCGGTCGCCGGATCCGTCACGGCGGCGACCGACGCCACCGGTTCGGGCATCGGGTTCGACCGCTCGGTCGGCGGTGGAGCCTGCCGGTGACCGTCGGCTTCGAGGGCGGGACGGCGGACGACCGCCGGCGGCGCCACCGCCGAGGCATCCGGCCGGTACTCCGCCGCGACCGTGCCGGTCGAGCCGTCGTCTTCGGTCATCGCCGGTACCGCAGCGCTAGCGGGCGGCGCTGTCGGCGCCGCCGTCCTGCTGCCCCGGGGTCGCGCCCGCGTCGGCCGGACCCTCGGCGGCACCGTCGGCACCACCGTCGTGCTGCCCCGGGGTCGCGCCGCCGTCGGCCGGGCCCTCGGCAGCACCGTCGGCACCACCGTCGTGCTGCCCCGGGGTGGCTCCGGCGTCGGCCGGACCCTCGGCAGCACCGTCGGCGCCGCCGTCCTGGCCGAGCGGGTTGGCCCCGCCGTCGGCCGGACCCTCCCCACCGCCGCCGCCCGCGGTCCGGATGTCGTCGTCGTCGAGTCTCATCAGGTGCTCCCTCGGGTCAGCGCCCTGCCGGGCGGCCGGGCGTCACTTCGCGGGTGGTGGTACCCCGCCCCCGATCACCTCTAACCCGGCAAACCGGTCCGCTCGCGTGCGGGAGTGACTCGGCACCCAGCCGACCGCTGTCGGTCAGCCGGTACGGCAGGCGGCGCGGCCGGGGGCAAACCGCTTGCCGGGCCGGCCACGTGGCGCCCGTCCGACTGCGCCCCGGCAGACCGTCCCTACGGCGCCCCGGCAGGCCACTCCGGCGGCTACCGGAAATCTCCCGGAAGTTCGCGCCGGGCCTCGCACGCGCCCGGCGGGGTCACTTCCGGGCGTACGGAGCCGAACTGTCCCGGACCACCAGGTCGGTGGAGAGTTCGACCCGGGGCGTGTCGAGCGGCTCGCCGCCGGCCAGCCGGAGCACCGTCCGGGCGGCCAGCAGCCCCATCTCGGCCAGCGGCTGCCGCACGGTGGTGAGCGGAGGCGAGGCCCAGCGCGCCTCCGGCAGATCGTCGAAGCCGACCACGCTCACGTCGTCGGGCACCCGCAGACCGCGTCGCCGGACCGCCTCGTACGCCCCGAATGCCATCTGGTCGCTTGAGGCGAAGATCGCCGTCGGCGGCTCGTCGAGGTCGAGCAGCGCGGCGCCGCCGGAGTAGCCCGACTCGTGGTAGAAGTCGCCGGGCACGATCAGCTCGTCGCACAGCGGAATGCCGGCGGCGTCCAGGGCGGCCCGGTAGCCGTCGAGCCGGGCCCGGCTGCACAGCAGTCGCGGCGGGCCGGCGATGAAGCCGATCCGGCGGTGGCCGAGCGAGAGCAGGTGCTCGGTGGCGCGCAGCCCACCGGCCCAGTTGGTCGCGCCGATCGTCGGAATGTCCAGGTGGGGCACTCCGGCCGGGTCGACCAGCACCATCGGCACGTTCAGCCGGCGCAGCTCGGCGTGCACCGGCGGGGCGAGGTCGCTGGCGACCAGGATCACTCCGTCGGTGGCCCGGGTACGCAGGTTCTGCAACCACTGCCGGGTCGAGGCCGACCGGCGGTGGATCGCCGAGACCACCGTGCCGACCCCGGAGGCGTGTGCCACGTCCTCCACCCCTCGGATGATCTCGACGGCCCAGGGGCTGTCCAGGTCGTTGAAGATGAGGTCGATCAGGCTCGCCCCGGCCCGCGGTCTGGTGGCCCGTCGGCGGTAGCCGTGCCGGCGGAGGAGTTCCTCCACCCGTTCCCGGGTCTGCGGCGCCACATCGTTGCGTCCGTTGAGTACCCGGGAGACCGTCGGCACCGACACGCCCGCCTCCTGGGCGATGGCGGTGATCGTGATCCTGCGTCCTTCGTCGACCGTCACGAGGCAGCTCCTTCGTTGAGGCTCCAGCCTACGACCGAAACACTTTCGAGGATGCACCGGCGTCGGTCGCGCGCACTCCCAGTATTTTGCCCCAGAATCCGGGGTTGACTGACCGTCCGGTGGGCCATAACGTTCCGACCGAGTTACGGAACAATTCCGGAAAGTTTACGCCGGAGAGGATCGTCCATGCCCCCGTTCCACGCAACCACGATCCCCCGGGGCCGGGCAACCGGTGAACCGGCCGTGATCGACTCCTGATGACGGTCCCCGGCGACCCGGTCATCCCCGGCTTCCATCCGGACCCGAGCGTCTGCCGGGTCGGCGACGACTACTACCTTGCCTGCTCCAGCTTCGAGTACTTCCCTGGGGTACCGATCTTCCACAGCCGGGACCTGGTGAGCTGGACCCAGCTCGGCAACGTCCTCGACCGGCCCAGCCAGCTCGTACTGCCGCCCGGTACACCCTCCTCCGGCGGGGTCTACGCGCCCACGCTGCGGCACCACGACGGCCGGTTCTGGCTGATCACCTCGAACATCCCGCACGGCGGCACCCTGCTGGTCACCGCCGAGGACCCGGCCGGCCGCTGGTCGGATCCGGTGCACCTGCCCGACGTCCTCGGCATCGACCCCGACCTGGCATGGGACGACGACGGCACCTGCTGGTGCACCGTCGCCGGCATCGACCAACTCCGGATCGACCCGGTCCGGGGCACGGCACGCGGCCGGCCGAAGCGGATCTGGTCCGGCACCCCGGGCGCGCAGGCCCCGGAGGCGCCGCACCTCTACCAGATCGACGGCACCTGGTACCTGCTGATCGCCGAGGGCGGCACCGAGCGCGGCCACGGCATCTCGGTGGCCCGGGCCCCGGCCCCGGACGGTCCGTTCGAGCCGTGCCCGGCCAACCCGATCCTCAGCCACCGCAGCACCGACCATCCGGTGCAGAACACCGGGCACGGCGACCTGGTGCAGGCCTCGGACGGCTCGTGGTGGCTGGTCTTCCTCGGGGTACGGGCCCGGGGCGGCACGCCCGGCTGGCACGTACTCGGCCGGGAGACCTTCCTCGCCCCGATCACCTGGTCCGACGGCTGGCCGGTGGTCGGACCGATCGGCGCGATGCCGCGTACCCAGGCCTCGTCCACGGCGCACCTGGGCACCGTACCGGCGCGGGACGACTTCGACACCACGGAACTGCACCCGCAGTGGATCTCGGTACGGGCCCGGCCGCCGGAGGACGTCTCGCTGATCGAGCGGCCCGGCTGGCTGACCCTGCGGGCCCGGGGCGGCTCGCTCGACGAGCCGACGGTGACCTTCGTCGGCCGTCGGCAGGAGCAGCACGACGTCCGGATACGCGCCCTGGTCGATCCCGGCGTCGGCCGGGGCGGCCTGGCGGTACGCCTCGACGAGGCCCACCACTACGCGGTCGAGTTGGGCGGCGGCGAGATCTGGGTACGGGCCCGGATCGGGCCGCTGTGCCAACGGATCGCCGCCCGCCCGATCACCGGCCCGGTGGTGCTGCGGGTCGAGACCTGGGCCTCCGGGCCGGGCATGGACCATCCCCGGCAGGAGCCGGACGTGGTGCGGCTCGGCTACGAGGCACCGGACGGCGAGTTCGTGGTCCTCGCCGAGCTCGACGGACGGTACCTCTCCACCGAGGTCGCCGGTGGCTTCACCGGGCGGGTGATCGGCTGCTACGCGACCGCCGACGCCATCGGAGTCGACTGGTACGACTACCGGGTCCTGGCCTCGCTGGACCGGGCCGAGGTGATCGACGACCTGGTCGACGCATGAGTCGCCCCGATCGGGCAGCGCGAGCGCCCGTACCGGGATGGTGGCAGGCCGACCCCGGCGGCGCGTTCAGCGGGCGAAGGTGCCGACCATGTTGCCGCTGGCCAGTTCCAGCCTCCGGACCGCACCGTGCACGTCCGGCGCCTGCGGTGCGTCGGGCAGCTCCAGCGGCCGGTTCACCGCGTACAGCCGGAAGAAGTACCGGTGCGGCTCGTCGTCGACCGGCGGATGGGGCCCGCCCCACCCCGTCGTGCCGAAGCCGTTCGTCCAGGCCCGGCCGCCCGGCGGGATCCCGCCCTCGTCGACACCGCCGGAGGTCGCCTCGATCCCGGTCACCAGCCAGTGCAGAAACGGCGTACGCCCGGCGTCCCGGTCCTCGACCAGCAGGACCAGTTCGGTCGCCTCGTCCGGCACGTCGGACCACTCCAGTGGTGGCGAGACGTTGCCGCCGTCCCGGGAGAACCGGTCCGGTAGCCGGTCGTGGTCGTTGAAGGCGCGGCTGCGCAGCAGAATCCCGGCCATGGCGTCGCGCTCCTCCCGGGTTCGGAAACCTGTCCGGGCGCCACCGGTCGACGGTGCCGGTGACGCCGCCCGTCGTTCTCTCGGCGTACCCGGGTTGGACGGGGCGAAACAGCCGGCCGTCGGCCAGCGGCAGCGGACGGCCGGCTGGCCCTGTTCGACCGCCGGCCGCCGGGTGTGCTCAGCCGCGTCGCCTGCCGCACCGGCGGGCGAGCTGCCGGCCCAGGCCGCGGCGCTTGCCGGCGGCCCGACCGAGCAGGTCGTCGAGGAACAGGGTGAGGCCGGCGCCGACCAGCCAGCTGTCCTTGGCGATCGGCACACCCTGCTGGGTCGGCCGGGGGCTGCCCGGCTCGTGCATGCCAGGCGTCGCCCAGTACAGCCGCATCAGGCCGCCGCCGAAGCCGAGCAGGCCCAGCCCGACCAGCGCGGACGGGATCACCGGGATCAGCAGGGCGGCGCCGAGCGCCACCTCGGTGCCGGCCAGCAGCCGGGCGAACTGCCCGGGTGGGATCCGCTTGATCGGCGGGATCGCCCCGGCCGCCATCCCGTGCATGCCCGCCGCCTCCTCCCCCTCGAGATTCCACTTGGCCAGGCCCGAGTTCAGGACGAACGCGCCGATCGCGGCGCGCAACGGAAGATGGGACACGTTCATCGGTCGCTCCGCTCTGCCGGTACCGCTGTCTCGGCCCGCCTACCCGGATGGGCCCGGCCGCACACCGCGACATCGGCGACGGGTGGCGCAGCCGGCTCGCGCGGCCCGGGTCAGCCGGAGAGCTCCCGTTCCAGCGGGGTACGAATTGTGGTGATCCGGGCCGCGCCGAGCCGTCCGGTCAGCTCCGCCACCGCCGCCCTGCTGCCCGGTCAGGGTTGCCCGAACGAGCCGATGACGATCTCGCTGGCCGGCTCGTACCTGCTGATCATCGCCCCGTTGGACGAGACCGTGCTCTGCACCAACTTCAGGCCGGCCGGGACGGTGCCGTCGGCGAAGAGCCTCTTGCCCGAGCCGAGCACGACCGGGAAGACCAGCAGGCGGAACTCGTCGATCAGGCCGTGCCGCAGCAGTGTCTGGATCAGGTTGCCGCTGCCGTGCACCTGCAACTCGGGTCCGTCCTGCTGCTTGAGCGCCGCCACGCCCTCGGCAACGTCACCCTCGATCAGCACGGACTTCTCCCAGCCCAGCGCGGGGCGCCCCCGGGAGGCGACGTACTTGGTGGCCCGGTTGAGCGGCTCGGCGCCTTGCTCCTGCGACGCGTGCGGCCAGTACGAGGCGAAGATGTCGTAGGTCCTGCGCCCGAGCACCAGGTCGAACGGCTTGCCCATCAGGTCGCCCATGGCCTCGGCCACCTGGTCGTCCCAGTAGTTGACCATCCAGCCTCCGTGGGCGAACCCGTTGTCGCTGTCTTCCTCGGGGCCGCCCGGAGCCTGCATGACCCCGTCGAGGGTGAGGAACGTACTCACGACCAAGTTCCGCATATCGGTGTCCTCTCGATCAGGTCCTCCGCGCCGTGCGGCGGGACCGTCGTTGTCGTCGCGCTCGCTTCTGCCAGAAACTTTCGCACCGACAACTTAAATTGTCAAGACTGATTGTCTTGTCGGTCTACGGTCCGCTTCGCCGCAGCCGGAGGGATGAGAGGGGTAGGCGTACGGTGTCGACCCGAAATGCGCCTGGCGGGCACCACCGTCGGTGGTGCCCGCCAGGCGGGGTGACTGGCGTCACTTGAGCCAGGGCTGGCGCCGCACGATCGGCAGCCTCGCCCAGATCCGGCCGAGGCCCCAGGTGTCGCCGGCGCCGACCAGGGCCAGACCTGCCAGCAGCGCGGCGTTGACCAGGTGCTCGTCCAGGAACGGGTTGTTCGGGGGAGGCAGGACGACGGTCCACATCAGCACGTACAGCAGCCCCCCGGCGACGGCGGCGACCCGCAGGCCGATCCCGGCCAGCAGGGCGACACCGATGCCGAGCAGGCCGACCATGAACAGGACGTCGGCCCAGGCGGCGCCGGCGATGTCGTGGTACAGGCCCTGGAAGGGGCCCTCCGCACCGAACGCCAGGAAGCCCTTGGTCGGGCTGCCGCCGTTGATCCAGGCGTCCTTGCTCTCGGTCGCGTAGCCGAAGCCGAAGGTCTTGTCGAGGAAGGCCCACAGGAAGGTCCAGCCCAGGGCGAGCCGGATACCGGCGAAAACGTACCGCGCGGCCCGCTGGGCGCCGGTCTCCGCACCCACCGGGTCGGCCGCCGCGGCGGTCTGGCGGGCGACGGGCTGGTTGCTGGTCGCCGTCATCGTCGTCACGTCCTCTCGTTTCGTCCGCGCTGTCCCTCGCGGCTACCTCTATTCGACAGCGGCGGCCACCCTGCCGGACAGGGCCGCCGGACCGGTCGTTCCCGGGACCTTGTACCCGTTTCCAGGGGCCGTCCGGTTTCCGTCCTGCGGGCCAGGCTGGTCTTCCCGCCCGGGCCGGTCCTTCCGGGCCGGTGCCGTCGCCGGCTCCACCCGGTGGGCCGCCCGCCGACCGATCCACAGCACCATCTGCGGCCGCCCGTACCGGCCGAGTGCCAGGCGGAGTTGCTCCCGTGCCGCCGGGACGACGATCGCCTGCGCCTGCAGGCGGGTGGTCAGACCGGCCGACGCGGCGGTCACCAGGACGCGCTGCAACGCCTGCCCGGCCCGCAACTGGTCGCCGGGAGTGTCCAGCGGGCTGCCCAGCACGGCGACCATCGGCTCACCCGGCTCGGCCCCGGACGCGTGGGCCGGCGCGGACGGGACGGGCCTGCCGGTCGCCGGGCTCCCCCGGTCAGCGCCCGGTCCGGCCCGGTTCCCCGGCTCCCCGGACGGCGGCGCTCCGGCACGCCAGCGGACCGCGTCCGCCGCGTCCGCCGCGTCCGCCCGGCCACGCTCCAGTACCCGCCGGGCACCCGCCTCGATCTCGGTGAAGGCGGCCACGGCGGGATACCCGACGATCAACTCCAGCCATCCGTGCTCCAGCTGGGCGGCGTCGATCAGCCGGCGACGGACCTCCGACGGCACCGGCGCCGGGACGACCGGTCCGGCATCGTGGTAGCCGTGCGACAGCGCCGCGAACAGCTCCCGCTCGGCGGGGCCGGGTGCCTGCGCCGGACCGGGATGCAGCCGCGCCAGCAGCTCCGGCTCGTCGCGGTACGGACGCAGCCGGACGAGCGCGGGGCGGCCGCTGACCGCCAGCGCCAGCCGTACGTTGAACAGCCCGGCGCCGCCGCCGATCCGGGCGGCCCACCCGGCGTGCTCACCCGCCGGATCGCCGTCCGGGGTGACCAGCACGTCGATCGCACCGTCGCGCAGCCGTAGCCACGGCCGGCTCCGTTCCGCGGCGGGTGCCTGGGCCGCGGCGGCGACCGCCCGGCCCAGGTCGGTCCGTGAATAGCCCGTCGGACTCATCCGCTTCCTCCTCGCCATCCCGGCCGGCTCGACGTCCCCGCCCGTCTCCGGCACCCGATCGCGGCAACGGCGGCGGTCCGCTCGTCCCGCCTCAGTCGGCGTACTCGATCACGTCGGCCGGCTCCAGCCGGAGCACCGGCGGCAACGGATCTGGGTCGGCGGCGAAGCCGAGCCGGACCACCACGTATGGCTCACCGATCTCGGCGAGCAGGTTCCGCATCAGCCACCGGGGCCACTCCAGCTCGACCGGGTCGCTCAGCGGTGCGGTGGCGAGACCCTCCGCCACGGCGGCCAGCAACAGGGCGGAGAGTGCCTCACCACCGGTGAGCAGGTCACCGGGGGTGTCACCCGGGCCGAACACGATCGCGTAGGTGGCACCCCGGTCCGTGCCCTCGCCCACCTCCAGGCCGGGCGTGCCGCCGAGCGCGTGTTCCCGGATCGGCACCCGCCGCGGACCCGGGCGGACCGCCGAGGCGGCCGGTACGCCGTCCCGGCTCTCCGGTGGGCGGTTCGTCCAGCGTCGCAGCTCGGTCCGGTACGCGGGGTCCTCCAGCTCGGCCGCGGCCGTGTTGGCCGTCGCGACGGCCAGCATCGGCATCTGGTCGTCGCGGACCAGGTGCAGGAAGGCGCCCTCGGCCTCGACCACCCCGCGGAACCGGCGCAGGGTCGACTCGGCGACGGGCTGCTCACCGAAGGCCCGCCGGTCGGTACGCCGCCGCCGACCCGCCTCGTGCTGCCGGAGCTGCTCCGGATCGGGCTCCAGCCGTCCGGTCACCGTGATCCGGGCCAGTACGTCCGGGTCGGCGTGGTGCGGAAACCGCGCGACCTCGGTGCGGTATCCGGCGACGGCGAGTGCCAACCGCGCGTGGTGCAGGGCCGCGCCGCAGCTGACCAACAGCAGTCGCCGGGTCGGGTCGATGCTGTGCACCTGCCGGGAGCGGTCCGCCCGCAACGTCAGTACGGCGCCGGGGCCGATCCGCCAGCGCCACGGCTGGGTGTTGAACACCGAGGGCGCCAACAGCGCGTACGTGGCGGCAACGCCGAACGCGGCGCGGACCTCGGCGGTGGAGACCGCCGATCCGTCGGTGGCCGTCGGCGCGGTGCTCCGATTGGGGATCATCGCACTTCCTCCTCGTTCGCTGCCTGCCCCACCACCGTGCGCCGCCGCCGGGCCGCGCCGGCAGGGCCGCAGGTCCCCTGTTGCCGGGCCGCATTCCCCGCTCCCGGATGACGGCGTTCGGGACCTTCGACCCTGGCGGCCGGAGCGTTCCCCGGATAGGAAGGAGGGGTGATTAGGGTCTTCCTGCTCGACGACCATGAGGTGGTCCGACGCGGCCTGGCCGGGCTGCTCCAGAGTGACGGCGACATCGAGGTGGTCGGAGAGTCCGGTTCCGCGCAGGAGGCAGCGCGGCGAATACCCGCACTCCGCCCGGACGTGGCGATCCTGGACGCGCGGCTGCCGGACGGCAACGGCATCGACGTGTGCCGGGACGTCCGGGCGGTCGACTCCGGCATCAAGGGGCTGATCCTGACCTCGTACGAGGACGACGAGGCGCTGTTCGCCGCGATCATGGCCGGCGCCGCCGGGTACGTCCTCAAGCAGATCCGCGGGACCGATCTGGTGGACGCGGTCCGCCGGGTGGCGGCCGGCCAGTCCCTGCTGGACCCGGCGGTCACCGCCCGGGTGCTGGACCGGATTCGCACCGGTGTCGAGCAGCCCCGGGAGTTCCAGTCGCTGACCGAGCAGGAGCGGCGGATCCTGGAGTACGTCGCGGAGGGGCTCACCAACCGGGAGATCGCCGGCAAGATGTTCCTGGCCGAGAAGACCGTGAAGAACTACGTCTCCAGCCTGCTGGCCAAGCTCGGTCTGGAACGGCGTACCCAGGCCGCGGTGCTGGCCACCCGCCTGCTCGGCGAGCGGCACTGACCCGCGGACACCGCCCGGCCCCGGCCCGACCGGCACCGGGCCGCTCGGGCCGGGGCTCAGTCGCGCAGCGGTACCCGCCACACGATCGTCGTGCCGGTCGGCTCGGTCCGGTCGATCCGGAAGCTGCCGCCGCACCGCTCCGCGCGCTCGCGAAGGTTGACCAGGCCGCCACGGGCCAGCGCCGGATCGGTGCCCACCCCGTCGTCGGCGACCTGTACGCACAGCTCACCGTCGCTCACGTCGACGGTGACCGTCACCCGACTCGCCCGGGCGTGCCGGACGGCATTCGAGAGGGCCTCGCCCAGCACGGCGAGCAGATCGGGACGGACCCGGTCGGGTACGGCGCTGTCCACCGGCCCGGTCATCTCCAGACCGGGACGGAATCCGAGCGCCTCGGCGGAGTTGGCGACCAGGTCCCGGATCTCGGTCCGCAGCGCCGCGCTCATCGGGGTGCGCAGTTCGAAGATCGCCCGCCGGATGTCCCGGATGGTGGAGTCGAGATCGTCGACGGTGGCGTTGAGCCGCTCCCGCACGTCCGGCCGGGCAGCCAGCGGCGCCACCGTCTGCAACTGGAGCCCCGTCGCGAACAGCCGCTGGATCACCACGTCGTGCAGGTCCCGGGCGATCCGCTCCCGGTCCTCCAGGACCACCAGCAGCTCCCGCTCCTCCTGGGCCCGGGCCCGCTCCAGCGCCAGCGCCGCCTGACCGGCGAACGTCGCCAGCAGGGTGCCCTCGGCGTCGGTGCCCACCTGCTCCCCGCCGGGGTAGCCGACGACCAGCACCCCGTGCAGCGCGTCGCCGACGATCAGCGGGGAGATCAGTCCCGGGCCGCTGGTGACCGCCACCGGCCACGGCGCCGCCTTCGCCAGGCTCTCCGCCACCGCCTGCCGCCGCCGGGTCACCGGCTCGACGAAGGCCGTGTCGTCGGCGGCCAGTACGGCGCCGACCAGGTCCTCGGCCGGCTGGGCGCCGTCGGCGACCTCGACCGTGAACTCCCCGGCGCCCTCGTCGTAGAGCAGCACCATGGCGGTGTCCGCCTCGGCGACCTCGCGGGCTCGGCGGGCGATCAGCCGCAGCGCGTCGGTACGGCGTACCTCGCCCAGCAGCACGCCGGTGATCTCGGCGGCGGCGGCCAGCCAGCGCTCCCGTCGGTGCGCCATGGCGAAGAGCCGGGCGTTCTCGATGATCACCCCGGCGGCGGCGGCAAGCGCGACGACGATCTCCTCGTCGTCGTCGGTGAACTCCGCGGCACCCTGCTTCTCCGCCAGGTAGAGGTTGCCGAAGACCTGGTCCCGGATGCGGACCGGCACGCCGAGGAAGCTGTGCATCGGCGGGTGGTTCGGCGGGAAGCCGTACGACTGCGGGTGCTGGGTGATGTCCGGCATCCGCAGCGGGCGGGGGTCGGCGATGAGCAGACCGAGGACCCCCCGACCGTGCGGCAGGTCGCCGATCCGGGCCTGGGTCTCGGCGTCGATGCCGTGCACGATGAAATTGGTCAACAACCGGTCGGGGCCGATGACGCCGAGGGCGGCGTACCGGGCGTCGGCCAGCCGGCACGCGGCCGCGACGATCCGGTCCAGGGTGCTGTGCAGGTCGAGGTCGGTGCTGATCCCGACCACGGCGGTCAGCAGTGCGCGCAGCCGTTCCCGGCTGGTGACGACCTCGCCGACCCGGTCCAGCATCTCCTGGAGCAACTCGTCGAGCCGGACCCGGGACAGCGGCGTGATGCCCAGCGACGGGGCTGGAAAGGCCGGCCCGGCAGGCGGCGTCGTCTCGGTCACCCGGCGATGGTATCCAACGGTCCGGGCCGGGCGGGGCACCAGCTGATCATGGGGGTCGACCCGGCCGCCGGATCGCGCCCGCTGATCATGGCGTCGACCGGCCCCGCACCGCACCACCGGTCGTCGCGCGCTGTCGACCCGCGACCGCACCGCCGCGGTCCGCCGGGTCCGCCGGGTCAGCCGGCGGACCGGAGGTACCGCAGGACGCGGTTGGGCTCCGCACCGACCGGGGCGAGCCGCAGTTTGGCGTCGACCACCGTCACCCCGGTCGGGCCGACCAGCACCGGGTTGAGATCGAGTTCGGCCACCTCCGGCAGGTCCTCGGCGAGCTGCCCGAGCCGGCAGAGCAGCTCCTCCAGCGCGGCGGTGTCGACCGGTGGGGCGCCCCGGTAACCGGTGAGCAGGGGTGCGGCGCGCAGGGACCGCCACATCCGGCCCGCGTCCAGGTCGGTCACCGGCGTCGGCCGCAGCGACCGGTCGCCCAGCAGGTCGGTGTGCACCCCGCCGAGCCCGACCATCACCAACGAGCCGAACTGCGGGTCGTGCACCACCCCGGCGACCAGCTCCAGTTGGCCGTGTGCCATCGGCTGCACCAGTACCGGCCCGGCCGTTCCGGTGGCCGCGGCCACCGCCGGGTACGCCGCCCGCACCTGGTCCGGGCCGCCCAGCCGCAGCGCCACCCCGCCGACGTCGCTCTTGTGCACCAGGTCCGGATCGGCGGCCTTCAACGCGACCGGGTAGCCGAAACCCTCGGCGGCGGTGACCGCCTCCGCGACGGTCGCCACCAGGCGCGCCGGTACCACCGGGATGCCGTAGCTGCCGAGGACCTCGGCGATCCGGTCGTACGGCTGCCAGCCGGGACCGGTGGCGAGTGCCGCGCGCACCAACTCCCGGCCCCGACCGGCGCCGGCGACCCTCGGCGGGACGGCGCCGGCCGGTTGCCGGAGCCAGTCGGCGTACCAGGCGGCGCCGCCGATCGCCCGGACGGCGCGTTCCGGCAGGTCGAAGACGGGGGTCCGGCGGCTACCCATGGTGGCCGGCGGATCGGCCAGGCCGAGTACGACGACGGCGGCGGTGAGTCCGGGCGCGTCGTCGAGGACCGGCGCGACCGCGTCCAGCATCGCCGGCACGTCGTTGGCCCGGGTCGCCGCGATCACCAGCAGCACCGAGTCGACCTCGCCGCTGGCCGCGACCACCCGGACCGCGTCGGCCAGCGCGGCCGGACTCGCGCCGGCCCCGAGGTCGAGCGGGTTGTCGTCGCCGGCCAGCGGGGTTAGTACCGCCCGCAGCCGCTCCCGCAGCGCCGGGCTGAGCGATCCGACCCGGAGCTTCGCCCCGTCGGCGGCATCGGCGGCCAGCACGTTGACCCCACCGGCATTGCCGATGACGGCGAGCCGGTCACCCGCCGGCAGCGGCTGGTCGGTGAGCAGCCGGGCGGTGTCCATCAGGTCGCCGAGGGTCTCCAGTCGGATCACCCCGGCCTGGGCGAAGAGCGCGTCGACGGTGCTGTCCGGGGCCGCCGCGGCGGCCGTGTGTGAGGCACCGGCCCGTACTCCGGCACGGGACCGGCCGCTCTTGACCGCCAGCACCGGCTTGCGCCGGGCGAGCCCACGGACCAGTCGGGCGAACCGGCGGGGGTTGCCGAACGACTCCAGGTAGAGGGCGACCGCCCTGGTCGCCGGGTCGTCGTGCCAGTACGCGATCAGGTCGTTGCCGCTCACGTCGGCCTTGTTGCCGAGCGAGACGAAGCTGGAGAGGCCGCAGCCGGCCCGCTCGGCGTGCTCCAGCAGCGCTATGCCGACCGCACCGGACTGCGAGGCGACCGCCAGCCCTCCGGCCGGCGGCAGTACGGGTGCGAAGGTGGCGGCGAGCCGGACCTGCGGGTTGCTGTTCAGCAGCCCGATGCAGTTCGGGCCGACCAGCCGGATCCCGTGGGTCCGGGCGACCTCCACCAGTTCCCGCTGGACCTGCCGGCCGGCGGCACCGCTCTCGCCGAGCCCGGAGGTCAGGACCACCGCGGCCCGCACCCCGGCGGCGGCCGCGTCCCGGATCGTGTCGACCACCGCCGATGCGGGTACCGCGACGACCGCCAGGTCCACCGGTTCGGGCAGCGCCGACAGGCTCGGGTACGCCGGCAGCCCGCAGATCTCCGTGGCCTGTGGGTTGACCGGGTGGACCGGGCCGGTGAAGCCGTACCGGATCAGGCTGCGCAGCGTCTCGTGTCCGATTCCGCCCGGGGTACGGCCGGCGCCGACCACCGCCACCGAGCGGGGTTCGAGCAGCGGTCGCAGCGAGGCGCGCGCCGCCACCCGGTCACGGGCGTCGGCCGCGCCGAGTTCCTCCTCGCTGACCTCGGTCGGCAGGTCGACGGCCAGCACCGCGTCGTCGGTCCGGGAACCGGCGCGTCCGGTCAGGTCCGCCGCGACCTGGAGCATCGCGGCGTTCGTCGGCAGGACGTCGCCGCGCAGTTCGGTCACGCCCGCCGCGCCGGCCACCGTCCGCAGGTGCTCCAGCAGCAGCGTGCCGATTCCCCGGTCACGCTGCCCGTCCGCGACGAAGACCGCGAACTCGGCGCCGGATCCGCCGCCACCGGCCTCGTAGGAGGCGACCCCGGCGAGCTGGCCGGCGGTCTCGGCGAGTACGGCGCCGTGCTCGGCGGGTGCCGGGGGCCGGCAGAGCCGGTCGACCTCTGCGGCGATGGCCCGCTCACCCGGCAGGGCGAAGAACCTCATCCGCAGGCTCTCCGGCGAGCTGCGCCGGTACAGCTCGGTCAGCCGGTCCCGGTCCTGCGGCATGACGGCACGGATCCGCACGATCCCACCGTCGATGGCGAGCGCGTCGACGCCGGGTATGGCCTGCACGAACACGGTTGGTACCCCATTTCGAGTGGTCCGTTCTCGCCCAGCGAGCCGCTGGTCGTCCGCCTACCAGCACACCCCGGCGCGACCCCGACCGGACAGGGCCGGAGCGCCCGTCCCGGCGGGCCGCTCGGCCTTGTCCGGCAGGTCAGCCCCATCCGGCAGGTCAGCCTTGTCCGGCAGGTCAGCCCCGGGCCGCCCAGTCGCCGAGGGACCAGTCCCGTACCTCCGGCATGTCCTCCAGGTGCTCGACCACGTACGCCTCGTGCCGGAGCAGCTGCCGCTCGCACCAGTCGCTCAGCTCCGCCGCGCCCCGGGGCAGCCGCCGGGCGTTGTTGATCGCGTCCAGCACGAGGTGGTAGCGGGAGGTCCGGTTCCGTACCGTCATGTCGAACGGCGTGGTGGTCGTGCCCTGCTCCACGAAGCCACGCACCCGGAACCGGTCGACGTCCGGCCGCCCGTGCACCAGCTGGTGGATGGCACCCGGATAGCCGTGGAAGGCGAAGACCACGTCCACGGTGTCGGTGAACAGCTCGGTGAAGTGGGTCGGGCTCATCCCGTGCGGGTGGTCCCGGGGCCGGACCAGCGTCATCAGGTCGACGACGTTGACCACCCGGACCCGCAGCCCGGGCAGGCGTTCCCGCAGGATCTGGGCGGCGGCGACGGTCTCCATGGTGACCACGTCGCCGGCACACGCGAGCACGATGTCCGGGTCGTCGCTGCCGTCGTCGGTGCCGGCCCACTCCCAGATCCCCGCCCCCTGGGCGCAGTGCGCGACCGCGTCCGGCATGGACAGCCACTGCAACTGCGGCTGCTTGTCGATGACGATCAGGTTGATGTACGAGCGGGACCGCAGGCAGTGGTCGGCGACCGAGAGCAGGCAGTTCGCGTCCGGCGGCAGGTAGACACGGGCGATGTCCCCGCGTTGGGTGAGGACCACCTGGATCAGGCCCGGCCCCTGGTGCGAGAAGCCGTTGTGGTCGTTGCGCCATGCGGTCGAGGTGAGCAGGATGTTCAGGCTCGGTACCTTCGCCCGCCACGGCAGGTGCCCAGCCTCCTGGAGCCACTTTCCGTGCTGGACGGTCTGCGACGCGCTGACCATCGCGAACGCCTCGTAGGTGGCGAACATCCCGTGCCGACCGGTCAGCGTGTACCCCTCCAGCCAGCCGTGGCAGTTGTGCTCGGAGAGCACCTCCATCACCCGGCCGTCGCGGCCGATCGCCACGTCGTCGTCGGTGACCCGCTCCATGAAGGCCCGGTCGGACGCCTCGAAGACGGCGCCGAGCCGGTTGCTGTTCGTCTCGTCCGGACAGAACAGCCGGAACGTGTCGGTGTTGCGGCGGTAGACGTCCCGGAGCAGCTCACCGAGCCGGCGGGTCGACTCGACGCGCAGCTTCGCCGGTGCCGGGACGTCGACCGCGTAGTCGCGGAAGTCCGGCAGGTCCAGGTCGCGGGTGAGCAGCCCGCCGTTGGCGTGCGGTGAGGCGCTCATCCGCAGGTCACCCCGGGGCGGAAGGTCCCGCACGGCGGCGACGGTGGCGCCGGCGTCGTCGAAGAGCTCCTCCGGCCGGTACGACCGCAGCCAGCGCTCCAGGATCGCCAGGTGTTCGGGGTTGTCCCGTACCCCGGAAAGCGGCACCTGGTGGGACCGCCAACTGCCGGTGACCCTGACCCCGTCGACCTCCTCGGGACCGGTCCAGCCCTTCGGCGAGCGCAGGATGATCAACGGCCAGCGCGGCCGGCTGCCGTCCCAGCCGCCGCCGTCGCGGGCCGCCCGTTGGATCTCCCGGATCCGGCCCCAGGCGTCGGCGAGGGCGGCGGCGAAGCGGTGGTGCGAACCGGGCAGGTCCTCGGCGTCGACCTCGATCACCTGGTAGCCGTGCCCCTCGAACAGCACCCGGACCTCGGCCGGGTCCTTTCGGGCCAGCACGGTCGGGCCGGCGATCTTCGCCCCGTTCAGGTGCAGGACCGGCAGGACGGCACCGTCCCGGGCCGGGTTGACGAACGACACGCCCTTCCAGGAGCCCTCCAGCGGTCCGGTCTCCGCCTCGCCGTCCCCGACCACGGCGACGGCGAGCAGGTCGGGGTTGTCCATGACCGCGCCGAAGGCGTGCACGAGGACGTACCCGAGTTCGCCACCCTCGTGGATCGAGCCGGGTGTCGTCACCGAGACGTGGCTCGGGATCCCGCCGGGGCTGGAGAACTGCCGGAAGAGCCGGAGCAGACCGGCCTCGTCCTGGCCGACTCCGGGATAGACCTCGCTGTAGGTGCCCTCCAGGTAACCGGCGGCCACCAGCGCCGGCCCGCCGTGCCCCGGCCCGGCGAGGTAGATCGCCTGCTGCCCGGTGAGCCGGATCAGCCGGGAGACGTGGGCATAGATCAGGGACAGGCCGGGACTGGTCCCCCAGTGCCCGAGCAGTCGCGGCTTGATGTGTTCCGGGGTCAGCGGTTCACGCAGCAGCGGGTTGCCGCGCAGGTAGATCTGTCCGACCGTCAGGTAGTTGTTCGCCCGCCACCACGCGTCCAGCCGGGCGAGTTCGGTCTCGTCCGGCGCCGCGAGGGCGTGCAGGATCGCGGCGTCGTCCGCCGTCCCGATCCGGTCCTTCATCTCTGTTACCACGCTCAACCCTTCCCCCAGACGTACGTCGCCGGCGGCCCGGCCCGGCTGCGGATGGAGACCCGCTGTGGTGTCCCGGCCGCCTTCCTCACGGTATGGCCGTCCCACCCACCGCGCAGCGGTCCGAGGTCCACCCGGCACGGGACCTTCGACCCGACCGCAGCGTCGGGTCCCGGCAGGAATCGTCAGGCCTGGGGTCGGACGTAGTGCCAGCTCTCCCGGACGGCCTCCACGCCGTCCGCGTCGACGACGTAGCCGCGCAGCAGCAGCCAGTCCCGGCCGTCGTCGATCTTCGGCGGTACGCGGGTCACCCGCAACCGAAGGTCACCGGTGACCGGGGGTTGGGCGGAGCCGGGGCGTTCCTCATGTTCGACTTCGGGGAGCATGGGGTTCACCCGAAGCCATCCACTGTGTACACCGAGGCCGCTACCGGTGCCGTCTACCTGGACAAAACCAACGAAGTAGCTGCTTACGAGGCGATCTGGGCCAGCGTGGAAGAGCTGGCGCTGGACGAGGACAATCACGGGACCTGATCGACTCCGTTGCGAAGGAGTACGAGTCATGACTGATCTTTCCGGCGCGCACTGGCGCAAGAGCAGCCGCAGTACTCCCGACGGCAACTGTGTGGAGGTTGCCGACAACCTTGCCGGGGTTGTGGCGGTCCGGGACAGCAAGGACCAGGATGGCCGGACCCTGGTCCTCGCGGCGGCGGCGTGGCGGGCGTTCGTCTCCGCTACGGGTCGGCCCGGCCGGTAACCGCGTCGCCGCCAGCCGGCCCCACCGCCTAGCATCGCCGGGCATGGACGACCCGGATCACCGCCGCCATGTCGCCTTCCCGTTGACCCAGGACCGCTCGGCTCCGTCTGGTCGAGCCAAGCGCTCGCCAATCACCGGGGAGACCGCGATGGTATCTTGTCCAGATGGACAGGCCGAATGGACAACCAGCACGGCGACGGCTGCTGGACGCGGCGGCCGAACTGGTTGCCGAGCGCGGGTGGGGGCGGGTGACCACCCGGGCGGTCGCCGAGCGGGCCGGTCTGCCGCACGGGGCGGTGAGCTACCACTTCGCCGGCAAGCAGGTACTGCTCACGGAGGCGGTGCTGGACCTGGTCGACCGGGCGTTCCCGCTGGAGTCGGTACGGGCCGCCGGAGATCTCACCGGGTTGGTGTCGCTGATGCGGTCCTGGGCGAGCGACGCCGCACCGGCCACCTCCGACGCCCGGTCGAAGGCCGATCGGCCGGCCGGTGAGGATCTGGCCGACCGGGTAGGCAGTGCGGTCCTGATGGAGGCGATGCGTGAGGCCGGACGCGACGCCGCCGTGCGGGATCGCCTGATCGGTTTGCTGGGCGACTACCGGCAGGCCGTTGCCGACCTGGTTCGTGCCGAGCAGCGGACCGGGGTCGTCCGGCAGGTCGATCCGCTCGGGTTGGCGACGCTGCTGGCCGCCGCCGGTGATGGGCTACTGCTACACGCCATGCTGGACCCCCACGTCGAGCTTGCCGGTGCCGTCGAGGCACTCGACGTACTCCTGGCAGGCGAGCGCAGCCAACAGGGGGATGGCCGCGTCACGACTGGGTCGGAGGAGCGATGAGCGGTCGGGCCGAGGCCCGGATCGTGCTGGTCACCGGGGCGTCTTCCGGCATCGGCGCGGCGACGGCGGACGTGTTCGCCCGCGCGGGCTGGCGGGTGTTCGGCACCAGCCGCCGCGCCCGCCCGAGCCGGGACGGTATCGAGATGCTGCCGCTGGACGTGCGATCCGACGAGTCCGTCGACGACTGCGCCGCCCAGGTGATGGCCCGGGCGGGACGTATCGACGTGCTGGTCAACAACGCGGGGATCATGCACACCGGGATGGCGGAGGAAACCAGCCTGGACGAGGCTCGCGCGTTGTTCGAGACCAATCTGTTCGGAGTGGTGCGGATGACCAACGCGGTGCTGCCGCAGATGCGAGTCCGCCGGCACGGCCGCATCGTCAACGTGGGCTCGGCGGCCGCGTGGGTGGGTGAGCCCGGTGAGGCGTTCTACGCGGCGTCCAAACAGTCCCTCGCCGGCTACACCGAGGCGCTGCGGCACGAGGTATGGCCGCTGGGGATCACGGTGTCGCTGGTCGAGCCCGGCGCCTTCGCGACCGACATCGTGGCCTCGGCGTCGACCAGCGCGGGACGGATCACCGACTACGACCCGGTACGCCGAGCGGCGGTGCGGACCCTCCAGGAGAGCCTGCGCCGCGGGGGCGACCCGCACAAGGTCGCAGACCGGATCATGGAGGTGGCCGCTGCCCGTAGCCCTCGGCTGCGCTACCCGGTCGGACCAGCGGCGCGCTGGCTGCCGTTACTCAGGGTGCTGCTACCGCAGCGTCTATTCGACCACCTGCTCCGTCGCGGTTACGGGCTGCGCGAACAGGCGGCTCCGCGAGCCCGCTGACGATTCGACACCGCGCAACGGAAACGCCGGTCCGGCCGGCCTGGATCTCATGGATCGCTGGTCGCCGCACTCCCCGGGTACGGCGTCGTACAGACCGTCATCATGGTGGCGAAGCTCTTCACCGGTTGACCCCAGATTGCCCACCCCCAGGGGGGAGCCAACTCACCGATCGTGAAACATAATCGGCACGGGACTCATCCCCCCGGCCCGTTTCCCCGTACCTGATGTGGGTCGGACCGCCGTCCAGCGACGCGCGGCGGTACGGCTCCGCCCAAAGTGGCGTGATCGGGACGGGGCACAATAGGCGGCCGTGCTCGCGCGCGGCGGGCGGGCAGGCGGGGCGTGGTGGTGGGCGCCGAGGCGGAAGATCGAGGAGCAGATGGCCCGGACCAGACAGATTCAGCGTGCCAGCGTCCCCATGAGCTTCACCAGCCGGGGAAGCACACCCAAGCCGCAGGGCGCCGTCGTCATCCTCGTCGTCTCGACACTGGCGGCGCTCTGGGCGGCGGCGATGCTGAGCCCGATGGGTGGGCTGATCAACGCCTACATGTTCGTTTACATGACGTTCTTCGCCGGCCCGGCGACCCTGGTGGCGCTGAGTCTGACCGTGATGGTCGGGTTGGTGGCGACCGACCGGATCGTGCTGTTGATCCGGCACCGGGTACTGCTCCAGTCGGCGCACCGGTCACTCGGCATCATCTCGGTCTTCGCCCTGGTGTTGCACGTCCTGACGAAGATCACCGCCGGGCACGTCAGCCCCGACAAGGCGCTGCTGCCGTTCGTCAACGGCGCCAACTTCTACGTCGGGCTGGGCACCATCGCCGGGGCGATGATGGTGGCGGTGCTCTGGACCGGGCTGGTCCGGGCCCGGTTCGCCGGGGTCGGCAAGCCGTGGCTGTGGCGGACCCTGCACAGCATCTCGTACGCCGCCTGGCCGATCGCGCTGGTGCACGGGCTGCAGGCCGGTCGACCCGCGGCCACCTGGGTCACCCTCAGTTACCTACTCTGCGTGGCTATCGTGCTGGCACTGCTCGGCGTCCGGCTCTCGGTCACGCTCGGTCGTAAACGTGCCGAGCAGGGCCAGACCACCGGCGCGCTGTCCCCGGTGGGCCGGCCGGGCAAGCCGGGCCGGCCGGGGAAGCCGGCCAAGCCGGGTCCGGTCGGCCGAACCAGCTCGATGGCACCGGCCAAGCGTCGGACCGCCGACGAGATCCGGGCCAGCCGGGCCAACTCGCCGGGCCACGACACCGGCCGGAGCCGGCGCAGCCGGTGGGAGGACGACACGTTCGGCGGCCGCAGCGGCCGGTGGGAGGACCCGGAGACCGCGAGCGGGCGGCGCGGTGCCTCCGGGAGCCGATCCGGGCGCGACGATCCGGACAGCTACCGCGGCCGGCTGGACGACACCCAGGGCGGCGGCCGGCGGCGCCGGGACAGCCTCTCCGACCTGCGCGGCGGCTCGGAAGCGGCGATCGACGCCTGGGCCCGGGCCGGCGAGCTGGACAGCACCCACGCACCCCGGGGCCGTTCCGACCGCTTCGCCGTACCCGAGGTGCCGCCGCCCGGCAGCATGTCGGCCGACAGGGAGCGTGATCTCGACGACGCCGAGCTGCCGTGGGACAGTCCCCGGCGCTGGGCTGCCGACGAGCCGGGAGAGCCGTGGGAGCGACGGCGGGGCGGCGAGGACGACGCGACGTACCGCCGGTCGCGGGCCGGGGACGACAGGTCGGCCGGCGTCGACGGCGACGGGGGCCGGTGGTCGCGGTCGGAGACCGACGGGTCGGGACGGCGGTCGTGGCGGGAACCCGACGACGAGCCGACCTCGACCGGCGCCACCCGGGCCGGCCGGCGACGGCGGGCCGCCGACGAGGAGCCGATCGACCGCTCCGGACGACACAGCCGGGTTCGGGGCGGTGACGACGCCGAGGAGAGCACCGCCGAGTGGGGCCGGGCCGCCCGGTACGAGCCCAACCTCGTCGCCCGCGCGGACGACGAGGATGATGACGACGACAAGCCCGCCCTGATCGACCTTGCCGCCCGCCGGTCCCGCAGGTCCGACGAGCCGTCCGGCCGGTCCTCCCGGCGCCGGGACGACGAGCCGGACGAGGCGGCCGAGGAGGGCGCGTACTGGACCAGTCTGAAAGGTGAAGCGCGGTGAGTCTGACCGCCGTACCCCCGGTCGCCTGCTTCGGCGAGCCCCGGCTCACCGCCGGGTTCGACGAGTTCGGCCGCCTCGACCTGACCGCGCACGAGATGGTGCACGGTGCCGTCAACCCGCTCTCCCCCAAGGGCCTGCTCCGACTGGTCGAGGGGATCGAGCTGAAGGGCAAGGGTGGCGCCGGCTTCCCGTTCGCCCGCAAGTTCCGCGCCGTGCTGGAGTCGGCGGACCGCCAGGACCTGCCGACCGTCGTGGTGGTGAACGCGACCGAGGGTGAACCCGGGGCCTGGAAGGACAAGGCGCTGCTCACCCGCGCCCCGCACCTGATCCTGGACGGGGCCGCGATCGCCGCCTACGCACTGGACGCGGAGGAGATCGTCATCGGTGTCGCCGACGACGGGATCGGCGAGGCGTCGCTGAGCGCCGCGCTGGCCGAGCGCCGGATGCCGGTACGCACCGGCATCGTCACCGTGCCGCACCGGTTCATCTCCGGCGAGGGCGGCGCCCTGGTGCGCGGGATCAACGGCGAGGCGCACATCCCGCCGGGAATCAAGATCCGGGCCAGCGACACCGGGGTCGGCGGCCTACCGACCCTGGTCTCCAACGCCGAGACGTACGCCCAGCTCGCCCTGGCCGCCCGGCTCGGCCCGTACGAGTACGGCACGGTCGGCACCGCCGACGAGCCCGGCACGGTGCTGCTGACCGTGACCGGGGCGGCGGGGCGGCCGGCGGTGGTGGAGTGCCCGACCGGCATTCCGCTACGGGACGTGTTGGAACTCTGCGAGACGCCGGAGGGTCCCGGCGTGCTCACCGGCGGCTACCACGGCAAGTGGATCAGCGCGGAGGGTGCGGCCAGCGCCGAGGTGTCCCGGGCGGGCTTCGCCAAGGTCGGCGGCGCGCTCGGCGCCGGCATCATCATGCCGTTGAGCGCCGAGGTGTGCCCGCTCGGCGAGGCCGCCCAGGTCGTCACCTACCTGGCCGGTGAGTCTGCCGGGCAGTGCGGCCCGTGCCGGCTCGGCCTGCCGGACCTGGCCCGGTCGCTGGACCTGATCGTCGGCGGCAGCGCCGCCGCCGAGGTGGTCCGGGCGGCGGCCGGTGCGGTGAAGGGTCGCGGCGCGTGCAGCCACCCCGACGGCACGGCGCGGTTCGCCACCTCGGCTCTGGAGATCTTCACCGAGGACCTGGAGGCACACGCCGCCCGGGGTACCTGCGGCAAGAAGGTCAAGGGGATCCTCGGACTGCCCAACGCCGCCGACGCTCCGACCTCCAAGCTGGTGGTCGACTGGTCCCGCTGCGACGGGCACGGGCTCTGCGCCGCCGTGGTGCCGGAGTTCATCCGGCTGGACTCCAACGGCTTCCCGTCGTTCCCGTCCACCCCGGTGCCGACCTGGCTGGAAGAGGGCGCCCGCAAGGCGGTGCGGATGTGCCCGGCGCTGGCCCTGCGGATGACCCCGGTCAACGGCTGACCCTTCACCGGCCCGGAGCCGTCCCTTCCGGACGACCTCGACACCCGGTCGCATCCCGGACGGCGGCCTCGACGAGGATGGGCCCGTGGAAGACGATCTTCTCCTTGCCCGCCGGGCCGCGCTGACCGGCGCCGCCGTCGCCTCCCGGTACTTCGCCGACCTCGGCCGGCTCGCCCGGGAGCAGAAGCCGGACGGGAGCGTGGTGACCGAGGCCGACCGGACCGTCGAGGCCACCATCCGGGAGGTACTGGCCGGTGCGCGGCCCGACGACGCGATCCTGGGTGAGGAGGTCGGGCAGACCGGCCGGGCCGCTCGGCGCTGGATCATCGACCCGATCGACGGTACGGCCCAGTTCGTCGCCGGTGACGACCGCTGGCAGGTACTCGTCGCACTGGAGGAGGCCGGTCAGATCGTCGTCGGGGTCGCCGCCCTGCCGGCACAGCGGACGATCTGGTGGGCCCGGCGGGGCGGCGGCGCCTACCAGGCGGAGATCACCGGGGCCGGGGTGAGCGGGGAACGGGCGCTCCGCACCACCGGATCCGGTACGGACGCCCCGCTGCCCGGCAGCCGGCTCGGGGTGGTTCCGCCGGACGACCAGGTGCGCCCGGCCGAACTCCGGACGATCGCCGCGCTGCTGGCGGTCACCACGCCGACCTCGTGGCGTACCCATGCCGCACTGCTGGTGGCCCGGGGCGAGTTGGACCTCGCGGTGCAGACCCGGGGGCAGCTCTGGGACTTCGCCGCCACCTCGCTGATCGTGACCGAGGCCGGCGGCCGGTACAGCGGACTCGACGGACGGCCCGGGCTCGCCGCCGGACCGTCGCTGTTCGCCCGCACCCCGGCGCTGCACGACGCCGCGCTGCGCCAGCTCGGCGTCGCCGGCCACCCGGAGTCGGCGACCGGCCTGACCTGACTGTGCGGCTGGTCGGGTCGGCCCGGACGGCTCAGCTCGACCGGCGGGCCCGGACGGCGAAGACGATCGGGGTGGGTGTGCCGCCCTCGGCGAAGCGCTCGAAGGTCAGCCCGGCGTCCAGGAACATGTGCAGCAGTTCGGGCAGTGGATTGTGTGTCGCGCCGACCTTGTCCCGGATCCCCCGGTCGGTCCAGGACTCCCTCGTCCAGGCGCTGTCCCGGTAGCCGGGGCGGATCAGCACCGCGTTGGGGTCGGTGCGGTCGGCGAACCCGCCGCAGAAACACGGGTGGACGCCGACGTGTACGAAGGTCCCGCCGGGAGCCAGCACCCGGGCCGTCTCCCGGAGCACCGCCGGATATCCGGGCATGTCGGTGTGCACCATCACCGCGACGACCGCCGAGAGCGCACCGTCCCGGACCGGCAGCCGGGTGGCGTCGGCCCGGACGACCGGCAGCCGGCCGTGGGCGTACCGGAGCATGCCGGCCGAGAGATCCACCCCGAGCGGTGTCCGGCCCACGGCGCGGACCGCGTCGGCGTACGCGCCGGTGCCGCAGCCGACCTCCAGGCAGGGGCCGTCGCCGGGACCGAGCAGCAGACGCAGGGTACGCCCGATCCCCAGCTCGTCGTCGGCTACGGCACGCTGGGGCAGGAACTCCGCCTCGTACCAGTCGGCGATCTCGTCGTATCCCGGGCCACCTCGCATCGGTTCCCTCCCCGGTCGGCCGCACCATGCGCTGGTTCAATTTCCGCACCGGGCGGGGTATCTGGCCAGTCGTGTTCGCTCAGAGCGCAGGTCGATCCGGACGGCCGGGCGACGTCGGTCGGCGCCCTGTTCGGCTGACCCGGCAGGGTATGTTGCCCGGGTGACAGAGCAGGTGCTGATCTACACCGACGGAGCGTGCAGCGGAAATCCCGGTCCCGGCGGCTGGGGCGCCGTGCTGCGGTACGGCACGGTGGAGAAGGAACTCCACGGCGGTGAGTCGGTGGCCACCACGAACAACCGGATGGAACTGATGGCGGCGATCCGGGCGTTGGAGAGCCTGACCCGCCCGGTGACGGTGCAGATCTACGTCGACAGCACCTACGTCCGGGACGGCATCACCAAGTGGCTGCCGAACTGGAAGCGCAACGGCTGGCAGACCGCCGCGAAGCAGCCGGTCAAGAACGCCGACCTGTGGCAGCGGCTGGAGGCCGCCGCCGGCCGGCACCAGGTGCGGTGGCACTGGGTCAAGGGGCACGCCGGGCATCCGGAGAACGAGCGGGCGGACCAGCTCGCCGTCCGGGGCATGCGGGAGGCCATCGGCGGGCCGGCCCGCTCGTCGACGGTAACGGCCTGACTGCGGCATCGATCCGGCACGGCGGGTGGGTCGGTGGCTCAGGGGCTGGTGCAGGTGAGGTCGCTCGGCGCGGAGTTGGTCCCGGTCCACGAGCCCTGGAAGCCGAACGTGGCCGAGCCGTTGGCGCCGAGCGTGCCGTTCCAGCTCACGTTCCGGACCGTGATCGACGATCCGCTCGCGGTCAGCGTGCCGTTCCAGAGCTGACTGATCGTCTGCCCGTTGGTGAAGGTCCAGCGCACGGTCCAACCGTTCAGTGTGCTGGTGCCGTTGTTGCGGACCGTCACCTCACCCTGGAAGCCGCCCTGCCACTGGTTGACCTGGCGGTAGGTCGCGGTGCAGGCACCGCTGCCCGGCGGGGTGCTGGTCGGCGGCACCGTCGGCGGGACGCTCGGTGTCGGCGAGGAGGTGGGCGGCCGGGTGGTCGCGGTCGGTGTCGGGGTCGCGCCGACCGGCGGGAATCGCAGGATCCGGTCGTCGGTGGCGGCCGGCGTACCGCGTCCGTCCCGGTTGCTGGTGGCCACCCAGAGCGAGCCGTCCGGGGCGCGTTCGACGGTACGCAGCCGGCCGTACTGGCCGACGAGTTGGGCGGTCGGGCTGCCGGCCACCCCGCCGCTGCCGTTCAGCGGTACCTGCCAGAGTCGGGCTCCGCGCAGCGCGGCGACGAAGAGCATGTTGCCGTCGATGGCGGCACCGCTCGGCGACGCCTCGGCGGTCGTCCAGGTGACGATGGGGTTGCGGAACCGTGGGTCGTTGCCCTGGCCCTCCACCGTCGGCCAGCCGTAGTTGCCGCCGGGCACGATGTAGTTGACCTCGTCCCAGCTGTTCTGCCCGAACTCGCTGGCGTAGAGCCGACCCTGGGCGTCCCAGGCGAGGCCCTGCACGTTGCGGTGGCCGAGGCTGTAAACCAACGAGCCGGCGGTCGGGTTGTCCGACGGGACGCCGCCGTCCGGCCGCATCCGTAGGATCTTGCCGTTCAGGCTGGACGGGTTCTGCGAGTTGGCGGTCTGGCCCGCGTCGCCGACCCCAGCGTAGAGCATGCCGTCGGGGCCGAAGGCGATCCGGCCACCGTCGTGGAAGTTGGCCCGGGCCAGCCCGGTGAGGATCGGGGTCTGGGTCTGCGGCGCGTCGAGCCGGAACCGGACGATCCGGTTGTCGCTGGCAGAGGTGAAGTAGGCGTACACGTAACGGTCGCTGGCGTAGTTCGGCGAGACCGCCAGGCCGAGCAGCCCGGCCTCGCCGCCGGGCGAGACGCCGGAGATGGTGGCGACCTGCTGCGGGCTCTGCCCCGGGCGGACCTGCACGACCCGGGCGGTGTCCCGCTCGGCGACCAGCGCGCTGCCGTCCGGCAGGAACGCCATGCCCCAGGGCGCCTGAAGGTTGCTGGCGACGGTCTGCGGTCGGCTGAAGTCGAACTCTCCGGCGGCCAGTACCCCGGCCCGGCCCGGCGTCGACGGCGGGCCGGCGACGGCGAACCCGGCACCGCCGATGACGACCGCGAGTGCCGCACCCGTGACGAGAAGTCGACTACTCCGCATGCCGCGCCTCCAGTCCCCCTGCCGCACCTCCAGGCGAACCGATCTCCGCCCGGGCACGGCCACTCAGCTAAATAGAGACGTTCGTCAATGTACCACGGGTACGGTCCAGATCAGCTCCCGCGAGGGCGGGCGAGCCGGTCCCCGCCCGGCCGGCCCGCCCGCGTCCTCGGCGGCGCTCTTCCGCCGTCATCCCCCCGGATGCGATCCGAGATGATCATCACTCTCACCACGCCCCGCGAGTGGGATAGCGTTCCGTTGTTCCCGAGTCGTCGCGTGAGTCGCCATCTCCGCACACCGTTGTCCCGGACCCGACGCCCGGGACGGCTGGACGTCCCCGCGCCGGACGAACCGAATGATCCGCAAACTTTCGGTCCTCGCCCGATAAATTCGGCGTGATGCGGCGCACGCTACGACGCTGTGAACGAACGGTCAAGGATTGCACTCGTCGGGGAACTTGTGAGCTACTTTCGGCCTGAGTACCCTCTCGACGCGGGCCAGAATTTCCGGAAACATGTCGGAAGTACGTCTGCGCCCGCGTCCAACCTCACTTCGACGTGCGGCGGCTTAGGAAGAGGCCAGCAACAAGCGACAGGAGGCTGCCCGTGAGCAGCAACCGCAACGCCGCCGACACCAGTCGGACAACCACCGACGTCGAGCGGCTTGAGGTCACGGGGGTGCACGATGGGCATCCGCACGACGGACAGCTCACCGCTACCGCGACCGTCCCGGCGGACGACGCAGCGCACGGCGACAGCACCGCTCCCGACGCCCTGCCCCGCTGGCAGGACCCACGACTACCCGTCGACCAGCGGGTCGAGGACCTGGTCGCCCGGCTCTCGCTCGAGGAGAAGATAGCGCAGCTGTACGGCGTCTGGGTGGGCGGCGACTCCACCGGTGAGGACCTGGCGCCGCACCAGCACGAGATGACCGGCGACGCCCCGGACTGGCGCAGCCTGATCGGCGCCGGCCTGGGCCAGATCACCCGGGCGTTCGGCACCGCGCCCGTCGACCCCGCCCTCGGCGCCCGGGCACTGGCCCGGATGCAGGAGGAGATCGTCGCCGCGAACCGGTTCGGCATCCCGGCCATCGCGCACGAGGAGTGCCTCACCGGCATCATGACCTGGAAGGCGACCGTCTACCCCACCCCGCTGGCCTGGGGCGCGACCTTCGACCCGGACCTGGTCGAGCGGATGGCCGAGCAGATCGGCTCGGCGATGCGGACGCTCGGCGTACACCAGGGGTTGGCGCCGGTGCTCGACGTGATCCGGGACCTGCGCTGGGGGCGCTGCGAGGAGTCGATCGGCGAGGACCCGTACCTGGTCGCCACCATCGCCACCGCGTACGTCCGGGGCCTGGAGTCGACCGGCGTGGTCGCCACCCTGAAGCACCTCGTCGGATACTCGGCGTCCCGGGGCGGCCGCAACCACGGGCCGGTCAGTGCCGGCCCCCGGGAACTGGCCGACGTCTTCCTCCCGCCGTTCGAGATGGCCCTGCGCGACGGCGGTGC
Source organism: Plantactinospora sp. B6F1 (assembly GCF_040120695.1). Lineage (NCBI taxonomy): Bacteria > Bacillati > Actinomycetota > Actinomycetes > Micromonosporales > Micromonosporaceae > Plantactinospora > Plantactinospora sp. B6F1. The sequence continues at coordinate 179,973 of NZ_JBEEAC010000014.1, forward strand.
CAGATCCGTGATGCACGCCTACAACGAGATCGACGGCGTTCCGCCGGCCGCCGACCCCGAACTGCTCACCCGGCTGCTCCGGGACGACTGGGACTTCACCGGCACGGTCGTCTCCGACTACTTCGGGATCAGCTTCCTGCAACGGCTGCACAACGTCGCGGCCGACCTGACCGAGGCGGCGGCGCTGGCGCTGGCGGCCGGGGTGGACGTCGAACTACCGGCGGCACACTGCTACGGCGACCCGCTCCTCGACGCGATCCGCGCCGGCACCGTGCCGGAGTCCCTGGTCGACACGGCGGTCACCCGGGTGCTCCGGCAGAAGTGCGAGCTCGGCCTGCTCGACGCCAACTGGTCGGCACTGCCGCCGGTACTCGCCGGCACCGCCGGGCGGAGCAACGGTGGCGGGCCGGACCTCGTCGAGGGTTCCGTCGATCTCGACCCGCCGGCCAACCGCGTGCTGGCCCGGACGATCGCCGAGGAGTCGGTGGTGCTGCTGGCGAACTCCGGGGCGCTGCCGCTCCGCCCGGAGAGCCGGATCGCCATGGTCGGGCCACTGGCCGACGACGTCGCCGGAATGCTCGGCTGCTACACCTTCCCGGGCCACGTCGGCAGCCAGCATCCGGAGCTGCCGGAGGGGGTCGAGATCCCGACCCTGCTGGCCTCGCTCCGGTCCGAGCTGCCGGAAACCCCGATCAAGTACGCGCCCGGCTGCACCGTCGACGGCTCGGCCGACCTCGACGCCGAGGCGATCAGCGCCGCCGCGGCGGCGGCCGGCGAAGCGGACGTCTGCGTGGCCGTGCTCGGCGACCGGGCCGGACTCTTCGGCCGGGGCACCTCCGGCGAGGGCTGCGACAGCGACGACCTGCGGCTGCCCGGTGCCCAGGCGGAACTGCTGGCGGCACTGTTGGAGACCGGAACCCCGGTGGTGCTGGTGCTGCTCGCCGGCCGCCCGTACGCGCTCGGCGACTCGGTCGACCGGCTCGCCGCGGTGGTGCAGGCGTTCTTCCCCGGCGAGGAGGGCGGACCGGCGGTGGCCCGGGTACTCAGCGGAGTGACCTGCCCGTCCGGCCGGCTGCCGGTGAGCGTTCCACGTAACCCCGGCGGCCAGCCCAGCACCTACCTCTCCCCGACGCTGGGTCAGAAGACCGAGATCAGCAGTGTCGACCCCACCCCGCTCTTCCCGTTCGGCCACGGCCTGTCGTACACCGGGTTCACCTGGCCGGAGGTCCGGGTGGAGGGTGCGGCGCCGGACCCGCAGCAACCGGTGGAGGTGCCCACCGACGGCGCCGTCACCGTCGCGGTCTCGGTCCGCAACGACGGCGACCGGCACGGCACCGAGGTGGTGCAGCTCTACCTGCACGACCCGGTCGCCCAGGTCAACCGCCCGGTGATCCGACTGGTCGGCTACGCCCGGGTGCCACTGGAGCCGGGCCAGACCCGGCGGGTCGACTTCCGGGTGCACGCCGACCTCTCCTCGTTCACCGGCCGGCGCGGTCACCGGGTGGTCGAGCCCGGCGACCTCGAGTTGCGGCTCTCCGCCTCCAGCGCCGACCACCGGTACACGGTCCCGCTCCGGCTGACCGGACCGGAACGGCGGGTCGACCACCGCCGGCAGCTCGTCGCCGAGGTAACGCTGCACTGACAGCCGCCCGGCGCCCCGATGGTCGGCGGTTGGGGCGCCGGGCCCACCCGGGTCGGCTGGCCGGTGACGACGGCCGAGTGCCGGCATACTGGCCGAGGTGATCCTCGTCGGCACCTCCGGGTGGCAGTACCGCGACTGGCGGGACCGGTTCTATCCGGCCGGCCTGCCCCAGCGACGCTGGCTCGAACACTACGCCGGACGGTTCGGCACGGTGGAGGTGAACAACGCCTTCTACCGGCTGCCCGACCGGGACGTCTTCGCCGCCTGGCGGGCTCGAACGCCGGACGACTTCTGCGTCGCGGTGAAGATGAGTCGCTACCTCACCCACATCAAGCGGCTGCGGGAACCGGCCGAACCCGTCGCCCGGTTCCTGGACCGGGCCACCGCACTCGGTGACCGGCTCGGCCCGGTGCTGCTACAACTGCCGCCGAACCTGCCGGCCGACGTCGACGCGCTGGCCGAGGTACTGTCCCGGTTTCCACCGGACGTACGGGTCACCGTGGAGCCCCGGCACCCGTCCTGGTGGTCCGGGCAGACCCGGCGGGTACTGGAGCGGTACGGCGCCGCGCTCTGCTGGGCCGACCGGGCTGGTCGGCCGGTGACGCCGCTGTGGCGTACCGCCGACTTCGGATACCTCCGGCTGCACGAGGGCCGTGCCCAGCCCCGGCCCCGGTACGGCCGGGCCGCGTTGCGCTCCTGGCTGGACCGGATCGGCGCGGTTTTCCCCGGCGACGAGCCGGTCTTCGTCTTCTTCAACAACGACCCGGGCGGCGCCGCGATCGTCGACGCCGGTGCCCTGGCCGCGCTCGCCCGCCGGCACGCCTTCCTGGTCGGCCGTGCGCCATAGCATCCGCGACCGACCGCCGACACCATCGGCTGTACCGGCCGGCGGGCACCCACCCGGCCCTCGGCGCTACTTGTCGAAGCGGATCTCGACACGGCGGTTCTTCGCCCGCCCGGCCGGATCGTCCTTCCCTTCCGGCGTACTGTTCGGCACCACCGGCTTCCGCTCACCGTGTCCGGTGACCCGGAAGGTCACCGGAGTGTCGACCAGCAGCGCGGCCAGCGCGTCACGGACGGCCTCGGCCCGTCGCCGCGACAACCGCTGGTTCGCCGCCGGGCTGCCGATCGAGTCGGTGTGTCCGTCGACGAGCACAGTTCCCCTGGCCTGGCTGCGGATTCGTCCGGCTGCCTGTGCCAGCCGCTGGCTCGCCGCCGGGGTGAGCTCGGCCTTGCCGAACGCGAAAAGCACGTCGGCACCGATGGTGACCTCGACCCGGTCGGCGGACTCCGCCTCGGTGCTGTCCCCGTCGACATCGCCGGAGACGAGAAAGACGTCCACCATCGGGGCCTGCACGTCGACCACCGGAGTCTCGACCTCTCCACCCGGCGCCCGGTAGGTCGGTCCACCCACCGCCGTCGGTTCCGGCGTGAGCGTCGGGCCGGGCGCCGCCCGGACCTGCGAGGGGACGAGCAGCAACAGGCCGACAAGCGTCAGGACCATTCCGCGGTACGGCAGGCTGCCGGACCGGTACGGCGGGCCGACCCAGCGGTACGGCGGGCCGACCCACGGCGGGCTAACCGAGCGGGACATTCTCGAACACCGGAACTCGCGGAATGACGACGTCCACGCTCGGCACGTCCTCGGGTGGCGCCGCGAACGTGGCGAAGAGGTCGACCGCCTGCCCGGGTTCGACGAAGACCCCGCCCAGATCGGCGGAGGCGAGGTACTGCTGGTTCGCGTTGCGCGCCACCAGGTACTGCTTGCGGTTCTTCCGGTCGAGCAGGTAGACGCCGGAGAAGGCGCTCCCGCTGCCGAGCCGAGGAGCGTCACCCTGGAACGTCGAGCTGATCTGCCAGTCCTGTTTCGGGTTCGCAGAGAGGTTCGTCAGACGCACCCGGACGACCAGGAAACCCTCGTCCCGGCGGAGCCCGTACAGTTCGACCCTCACCGGAACGATCTCGCCCGCCCCGTTGCCGTCGAACTGGACCTCCCGGGTGGCGACGACCGATCCCGGCTCCGCCGGCCGTCCTTCCGCCGCACCGGCGCCGTCCCGCCGCGCCGCCGCCCTGCCCTCGCCGTCCTGCGGTCCTGCCGCCGAACCGGTCGCGCGGGCCCGGTCCGGCTCGGCGCCAGCGGTGCAGCCGGCGGTGAGTGGCACCGCCGCCAGCGTCACCGCGAGCACGGACGTGGTCAATCGGAGTCGCAAAGCTGGGTCCTTCCGGTCGTGTCCCGACCCCCTCCATCGGCGGTTGTCAAGCGCGGTGGTCGGAGCACGGAGGTGACGTGTCGGTTCCGCCCGACACTATGAACCTCCGACCGGGGAGGTATCCCGATTTCGTGCCACTGTTGATCTCGGCTGATCCCCGGCTCCGACGGGAACGACCGGGCAGGACCCAGACCCGGCGGCCACTACGGCATGATCTTGACCAGGTCCTTCGGCATGCTCGACTTGACGTCGTCCCACTCACCCTCGGTGACGTGCCGGCGCAGCGCGTTCAGCACCGTGTTCACCACGGTTGCCGGGCCGCCCTCGACGTCGAACGGGAAGCCGGCCCGCACCTCGTAGAGGAACTCCTCCCGATTCAGCTTGATCGGGACAACGCTCGGGTCCCAGCCGTCGAAGTAGACCCCGCGCACCAGCACCGGCAACTGGGCCGCGAAGTGCACGCTCTCCTGCACCGGCAACCGGTCCCGGAGCAGGTGCAGTACGGTCCGCAGCGCGGCGTACGACTGGTTGCGGCGTTCCTTCGGCCACCCGTACGCCTGCTCGATGTCCTTGAGGATGAGGTTGGTCTTGTCTATCGACGAATCGAAGACCGAGTACGAATTGTTCGGCACGACTGATCCCCCGTCCCGTCTCGGTTACTGTCCACCCCGCCATGCTCACCGGAGAGCGGGTGAGCCCCGCTCGCCCGCAGGGGGTGATCCCGGTCGGCCAGGACTAGCCAGACAGGAGGTCCCGCAGCTTCGCGGCGTTCGTCTGCGCGTAGTCGCGGTAGCAGTTGTTGAACAACACGTGCGTCTCGGCGGTTTCGTCGGCGAGTTCGCGCAGCTTGGGCGCCCAGTCCGCCAGCTCCCGATCGGAGTAGTGATAGCCGAACTTCTGGTAGATGTCCCTGCTGGTCCACTTGTCGCTGTGCCCGTGGAACCGGACCACGGCCAGGTCGGCGGTGGCGGCCAGCACCGGCGGCACCGACGAGCGGTGGCCCTGCGGCATGTCCACCGAGACGTACGCCAGCTCGTGCTTGCGGAGGAACTCCAGCGTCTCGTCCCGGTTGCCGTCGGCGAACCAGGAGGCGTGCCGGAACTCGAAGACCGGCCGGAGCGGGCCGCAGCGCCGCCGCACCTCCAGCAGGTACTGCTTGTTGTCCCGCCGAATGGTGAACCACGGCGGGAACTGGAACAGCAGCGCACCGAGTTTGCCCGCCTCGGCCAGCGGCTCCAGCGCGGACAGGAACCGGCTCCACACCTCCTCGTACGCCTGCGCCGGCAGGTCGCCCGGGTAGACGTTCCGCTTCTCCGTGGCCGGCCGCAGGTCCTTGTAGAGCGCGGAGACTCGGGTCGGGTGTCCGGTGAGCAGGCTGAACGCCTTCACGTTGAAGGTGAACCCGGCCGGGGTACGCCCCACCCACAGCTCGGCGGTCCGCTCCGCGGGCGGCGAGTAGTAGGTGGCGTCGACCTCGACCAGCGGAAACCGCTCGGCGTAGAAGCCCAGCCGCCGTTGCGGAGTGTCCGCGCCCGCCGGATACCAGCCCGACTCCAGCAGGGTCCGATCGGTCCACGACGCCGTGCCGACCTTGATCTCACCCATGAGCACAGTTCACCCGCCCCGGCCGGGACGGGCAACCCGGGCGCGGTCCACCTCCGTCGTCGACTCGCGTCCGCTCCGCTCAGGCGGCCCGGCGTTCCCGGGACTGCTTGCAGGCGACGCAGGTGGTCGCGGAGGGGAAGATCTCCAGCCGCTCCACCGGGATCGAGTCGCCGCAGCCCTCGCACCAGCCGTACGTCCCCTCGGCAAGCCGGGTGAGCGCGTGCTCGAACTGGGCCCGGCGGTCGAGGATGGTCCGCAGCAGCGACTGCGCGGTGTCCCGCTCGGCCGTCTTCGTGCCGCTGTCCGCCTGGTCGTCGCCGGCCGTGTCGCCGACCTCCACCAGCCGCAGTACCTGGCTCTGCGCCAACGCCTCGTCGTACTCGACGGTCAGCTCGTCGTAGCGGGCCTGCAGGGCAAGACGGATCTGGTCACTGTCGGCTGCCGAGCGGCGAGTACCGATTGCCTCGTTGACGAGCATTCGCTGCCTGCCTTTCCGTCGAAGGTACGCATCCGCGACCCTGGACGGGATCGTCCGGGTCGCTCCGTCATGAGCAGCGCGATTACCCCACCGCCGTCGCCGGCAAACCGCCGACTTCCCCGACCCGCCGTGACCTGCGCGTTCGTCCCCCCGGACCGTCCTCGGGACCGGTCAGCCGACGCTCCCCGGCTCGACCAGCGCGGGGTGCCGGGGATCGTCCAGCCGGACCACCACGTCGGCGAAGGTCGACGGTCCCACCTCGTCGTCGTACCGGGCGAACGCCGGCAGGGTCCAGCGCTGCGCCGTCGGCGTACGCCGGGCCAGCGCACCGGGCGAGAGCACCAGATGGACCGCGAGGTCGAACGGGAGACCACCGCCGAGCAGCAGCGGCCCGCTCACCAGCACCACCCCGCCGGACGGCAGCGTCAGGTACTCCGCCCGGGTGGCCCGGTCGGTCTCGGCGTTCCAGAGCGTCGGCAGGATCCGCCCGGAACCGGCCGGGCCCGCAGGATCGAGTACCTCCCGACGCAGCCCCGCCTCGTCGAGCCAGCCGAGGTAGTAGGCGTCCGGGTTGGTCCGGCCCTGCTCGTACCGGAGCGACGCCGGCCGGAGGAAGTCCGCCGCGTCGACGCGTACCGCCGGGCGGCCCCGGACCCGCAGCGGGTCGACCAGCGCATCGGCGAGCCGGCCCGGCTCGGCGGCCGGCGGCCCGTCGACCGCCACTCGCAGCCGGTCACCGGGACGCTCGCCGGCCAGCCGGTCGGCCAGCTCCTGCACCAGCAGCTCCGGGGTGATCGGGCGGACCTTCATTCGACCATCCTGCCCCGATCCGGACCGGCGTCGCGGTGAGCCGCATGAACGCCTCCTCCAGGGACGCACGCTGCACCGCCACCTCGTGCACGGTCAGCCGGTTGGCCGCGACCAGCTCCCCGATTCGGGCGGCCTCACTGTCGTACG